>JAYEHB010000349.1:0-6632 GCA_034659375.1 Thermodesulfobacteriota bacterium | reverse complement strand
ATTGGTGAGATGGGCATCCTGTATGATTTTCTCCATATATTGCCGGTCTTTTTCATTGGCTTTTGAAAGGGCGAATATCAGAGGAAGGGTAAGCTTTCCCTCTCTTATATCAGCTCCCGGTTTTTTGCCAAGGGTCGTAAAATCTGCTGTGTAGTCAAGAAGATCATCAGCCATCTGAAAAGCGATACCAAGATGATAACCATACTGAGAAAGAGCATTTTCATTATCAATATCAGCATGGGCAATAACTGCCCCGCTTTTGCATGCTCCCTTTATTAAAACAGCGGTTTTTTGCTGGATCACCTCCATGTATTCATTTTCTGAAAGATCCAGTCTGCCTTTTTTATCAAGCTGATCAATCTCTCCCTGGGACATATCTTCAGTAATGCCTGCTACTATTTCAATAATTGCAGGAAGTCTGGTCATGGAAGCAATGGAGAGAGATCTTGCCAGGAGAAAATCTCCTGTAAGAACAACTTCAGGGATACCCCAGACAGTATGAGCTGCAGTTTTTCCCCTTCTCATGTCAGCCTGGTCCACCACATCATCATGGAGCAGGGTTGCTGCATGAAGATATTCAAAAATTGTGGAAAAAGTAATTTCAAAACCATCCTTGTAACCGCAGATCCTGGAGCTTAAAACCATTAAAAGAGGTCTTAATCTTTTACCGCCGCTGAAAAGCAGATGGCCTGCAATATCAGATACAAGGGTAAGACGGGGATTTAAATTTTCAGACAGAGCAGTTTCAATATCTGCAAGATCTTTTTCAACCTTTGCCAGGATTTTATCCTTGAGCCTTTTTTTCTCCTGTGTCATACAATCTCTCCTGCAAGGTCATACTCATAGGTTTCTGTGATCTTTACATCCACAAAGCTGCCTGTTTTAATTCCTGTGCCGTAAATAAATGTAATTCCGTCAACCTCGGGTGCCTGAAAAGCTGTTCTGCCAAGATATATACCATTATCAGGATTCTCCTCCACAAGTACTTTATATACTCTTCCAAAATGCTTTTCATTGATTTTTTCTGATATCTTCATCTGTTCTACCATTAGCATATCATACCTTGCTGTGGCAACTTCTTTTGAAACATGATCTTTTAAACCATGGGATTTCAGATCATCTGAATCAGAATAGATAAAAACACCGAGATGATCAAATTTAATATCTTCAATAAATTTTAAAAGAACCTGAAAGTCCTCTTCTGTCTCACCGGGAAAACCTGTAATAATGGTTGTGCGAAGGGCTGCATCAGGATCTGCTTCTCTTATGAAATAAAACAGAGAATATAGATCTTCCCTGGTATAATTTCTGCCCATTTTTTTTAAAACTCTGGAACTTGCATGCTGAACAGGAACATCGTAATAGGAACAGATATTGTCAAAATGTGAAATGGATTTAATTATATTTTTACTCAAAGAAGACGGATGGGTATAAAGAACTCGTATCCAGACCTGGTCAGCAGAATAAATTTCACTGGCTTTCAGGGAAACCTTTTTAAGAACCTCTGCAAGATCTGTTTCATGGGCACTATTTATCTCATGGACAGAATTTATCTCATGGGTAGAATTGATTTCATAATCAGCAACTGTTTTGTGATTAGAATTGGTTTCATGACTGGCAACTGTTTTGTGATTAGAATTAATTTCAGTTTCGTGGGCAGAAGCTCTATCAAAAAATAGATCTGAACCATAATCACTTGTGTTTTCCCCGACCAGGATAATCTCTTTTACACCCTTTAAAAAAAGATTTTCCGCCTCTTTTACAACATCCTCCACAGGTCGTGAGCGCTGAATCCCCCTAAGTACCGGAATTATGCAGTATGTGCATTTTCTGTTACAACCTTCAGATACCTTGCAATATGCGGAAAAATCAATGGTTAGCTGCCGAGGAAGGGGATAACCCTGGAAATTTCTCTTTAAAGTATCAGGAAACAGGCTGAAAGTTTTGCCGCTATTCTCTTCAACAGCACAAACAATGGCATCCACAGCTCCTGTTCCAAGAAAGGCATCAACTTCAGGAAGAGATTGTGCAAGACCAGGCTCATCATCCCTGAAACGCTCGGGCAGGCATCCTGTTACAACAAGACGAAGGCACAAACCAGAAGTTTTATACCGGGCCATTTCAAGGATTGTATCAACAGCCTCCTCGGAAGCTGTTGCTATAAACCCACAGGTATTTACAATTATCACCTCAGCCAGTGAAGGGTCATGGCATATTTCATGACCCCTTTCCACCAGCCTGCCCAGCATCACTTCACTGTCAATCTGATTTCGACAGCATCCAAGGCTTTCAAGATAAATTAACATCTTTATTTTTTATATGAAACTCCATCCAACTATTTAAAATCATAGAGTTTCATCCTTTTTTGTGGCCGATGCGAATACCACGCTCCGGCCGTGCCGGTTTATATGAAACCCCGCCTGACTATTTAAATTTATGAAGTTTCATCCTTTGTTGTGGCCGGCAGCAAATATCATGCTCCGGCCAGTTTCTGCCCTTTAGGGTATGCCGGTTAGATTGATTTTACCATCATATCGCCGAGAAGCTTGCTGAAACGGGATGGATTGTCAATTTTTCCTCCCTCACTTATCACTGCAATATCAAATAAAAGCTCACTGTAATCTTTAAGAAGAGGATTAGTTGTATCTGTCTCAAAAAGAGTTTTTATCTTATCTGTAACAGGATGGTTAATGTTCAACTCCAGGGAACGTTTCTGCTCAGGTGCTTCCTGCCCGGAAGCCTTGAGGATCTTTTCCATATAGGCACTCATACCAAAATCATCTCCTGAAAGGCATGCAACAGAATCCTTGAGCCTGTTTGAAATCTGAACATCTTTTACCTTGCCATCAAGTTTTTCTTTGATAAAATCAAACAGAGCAGTGTATTCATCCTTTTTCTTATCATCAACCTTGTCCAGTTCAAGATCACCCTTTTCAGCACTTTTCAACTTTTTCTCTTTATATTCAGGCAGAGACTGGGTAACCCACTCATCAACAGGGTCGGTCATGACAAGAACTTCATAATCCTTTGCCTTTAATGCCTCAAGAAGAGGGCTGTTCATCAGAGCATTGAAATTTTCGCCTGTGATATAATAAATCTCTTTCTGATCATCACCCATATTTTCAATATACTCATCTAAGGAGATATATTTACCGTCGGACTTTGTTGTTTTAAACCTGAGAAGAGAGGCTATTCTGTCCTTGTTTTCAAAATCTGTCGGCAGCCCGGCCTTTAATGCCTGGCCAAACTCATTGTAAAATTCTTCATACTTCTCCTTATCCATACCTTCAAGAAGAGCAAATACCTTTTTTACCAGATTTTTTTTGATATTTCTCACGAGCCTGTCTTCCTGGAGAATTTCACGGCTTACATTGAGATTAAGATCAGGAGCATCAACAACACCCTGGATGAATCCAAGGTATTCCGGCAGAAGTTCCTTACAGTCATCCATTATAAATATACGCTTGCAGTACAGCTGCATCCCGTGCTTTCTCTCGGGACGAAACATATCAAAAGGAGCCTTTGATGGAACAAAAAGCAGTGCATCATACTCTGTTACACCCTCAAATTTTTTATGCAGACGCTCCATGGGTTTATCCCAGTTATGGCTTATATGCTTGTAAAACTCTTCATATTCCTCTTCTGTGACATCATCCTTACTTTTTGACCAGATGGCTTTCATGGAGTTAAGGGTCTCATCTTTTTTTACCTTTTTAAAGGTCTCTCCAACGGGCTTGCCATCCTTATCTTTAAGCTGTTCATTCTCAGGAATGGGTTCACTCTTTTCCACATTCATGATCACAGGATAGGTAACAAAATCAGAATGCTTTTTTATGATATGCCTGAGGGTATATTCCTCGGTAAAATCCTGCTCACCCTCTTCAACATCTTTTAAATCCAGTGTAATAGTTGTCCCTCTTCCCTCTTTTTCACACTCTTCAATGGTGTAAGACCCCTTGCCGTCTGACTCCCATTTTACACCCTTTTCTTCTCCTGCAGCCTTTGTAACCAGTGTAATCTTATCTGCTGCAATAAATGCAGAATAAAAACCCACACCAAACTGGCCTATCAGCTCAGGTGAGAGAACATTCTCATTATTGGATTTTTCCAGAACTTCCAGAAATGCAGCGGTTCCGCTCTTGGCAATTGTACCAATATTTTCAGAGACCTCATCAAATGTCATGCCGATACCATTATCTGAAATCTCAAAAATCTTTTTTTCAGGATCTGTGGTTAATCTGATCTTAAAATCACTATCATCCTTAAAAAGTTCCGGTTCTGTCTGCTCTTTGAATCTTGCCTTGTCAATGGCATCAGAGGCATTGGAAATAAGCTCTCTGACAAAAATTTCCCTGTTGGAATAAAGGGAATTAATAATCAGATGCATAAGCTGCTGTACTTCAGTTTTAAACTCACATGTCTGTTTTTCCGGACTCATAATTTCTCCTGTAATTTACTTTATCTCTTTAAATAACTTATTAAAATAATCTTTATTTTTTTAAATAACTGCCACGGGCAGCCTTGGTGGTTTAAGTCTGCACACAACAAATGATGAAAGTTACACTCCTGGTTTGCCAGGACTTTCATATAAATAATTGGTGCGAATTTCAAATTGTCAAGGTTAGGAAGTATATTAAACAGTCAACCCGATTTTTTCCTTTTCAACAAGGTTAAAATAGTCACCTTTTAAAACAAGCAGCTCTTCATTTGTTCCAGACTCGGTGATCTCTCCGTTTTTAAAGAGCATTATCCTATCACACTCTTTTACAGTACTCAACCTGTGGGCAATGATGATTGAGATCCTGTTTTTCATCAGTTTTTTCATAGCTTCATGTACAAGCTGCTCTGATTGCGAATCCATGTATGAGGTTGCTTCATCAAAAATAATCAGATCCGGGTTAAAGGCAAATGCCCTTGCAATACAGACAAGCTGTTTTTCTCCGCTTGACAGAGGTCTTCCTCCTTCATGGATCATGGTATCAAGTCCGGTTTTATACCTGTCCCACAAAAATGAACAATTTGCCTGGACAAGGGCTTTTTCAAAAACAATATCCTCAATATTGGCACCAGGCAGCATTATATTCTCCCTTATACTTCCTGAAAAAAGCATGGGTTCCTGCATAACAAGTGCTGTTCTACTTCTGATATCCCCTAGTGTAAACTTTTCATACTCCGTGGCATTTATCAAAATTTTTCCTGAATTCTGCTTATAAAAGCCTGACACAAGATTTATTACAGAGCTCTTACCTGAACCTGTATGTCCCACAATGCCGATACTTTCGCCTTTTGCTATGGAAAAAGAGATATCCTTTAAAACAGGTTCATCATCATTATAGGAAAAAAAGATATTTTTAAACTCAAGACTTTCCATGGATTCAAGTTTTTCTCTGTTATCATTGGCTGAATCCGTTACCTGGTCAAGGTCTAACACCTTTACAATCCTCTCTGCCGAGGCAAGGGAACTTTGCAGCAGATTAAATTTTTCCGACAGCTCCCTTACAGGCCTGAAAAACATCTTTGTATATGAGATAAATGCCACAACAATACCAAGACTTATCTCAAGTCTCAGGATTCTAAGGCTGCCGTAATAAATTATTATACCTACACATAATGTGCTTAAAAAGCCTATCAAGGGCATGAAAAGAGCAAAGACTCTTATCTGTGTCATGCCGGCCTGATAATGTTCAAAATTAATCTTTTTAAATTTTTTTAAAAAAACATTAAAGCCGTCTGTGGTCTGGATGATCTTTATGCCTGAAATGGATTCAGAAAACGAGTGATTGATCTCTGCAACCTTTTTCCTGATTATACGAAAAGCCTTTCTGGAAAGGGCTGAAAAAAAAGTAATGCCTGCAAAAACAAGAGGAACAACACAAAAAACTGCCAAGGCAAGTTTCACATCCATTAAAAGCATTGCTGCCATGATTCCAGTCATAAGAACGATATCCTTGAATAAAAAAAGAAGTATGCCTGTGAACATCTCATTCATATTTTCAATATCGTTTGTAACCCTGCTCACCAGCCTTCCGCTGCTGTGGGCATCAAAATAGGATACAGGAAGATTTGTCATGTGAAAAAAAAGACCGAGCCTTAAACCAAGGACTATTTTCTGACCTGAATACTCCATGAACAACGCCTGAACAAAATCCATAATAAAAGATAATGCGATTACCACAAAAAAAATTGCACCAAAAAAGATAAAAGATTGTGAACCTGCCTTTTGCATAATAAATTCATCTATGGCCTTTTTAGTCATAAATGGAATAATAAGATCAAGACCTGCAACCAGAAAAACAAGGAGAAGAGAAAAAACAAGTATTCCTGTATAAGGCCTGATAAAGGGCCAGAGTCTTACCATAAGCCTGAAATCCATATCTTTAATCTTTTTTTGCAATATCCTTATCTCCTGTGCCTGGGACAACTATTATCATAAATATTCGGCCAGCACCCCATTTTCGCCTATTTTGACCTGCTCACACAGCATTAGTATGCTGCGCAGTCTTGACTCTTTCAGCCGATACCCTGCTTTGATTTTGTTTGGAAAAAGTTCCGGGTACCTGTTAATGAATGCTTCCAATTCATTCCTGAACTGCATTGGATCATGAATACTGCTCATATATTTCACTTGATCA
>JAYEHB010000348.1:0-6683 GCA_034659375.1 Thermodesulfobacteriota bacterium | reverse complement strand
AAGCACTTACAGATTCAAACATGAAAAGCGTTACTGGTCAGGCCGGTGTAAGCATAGCCATTGATGATGTGGTTATCTACCAGGAAGGAATCGCAGATGTAACTTATCGTGATACTGATGGTGTCGCCACCTGCACAACTTACGGCAGCTTAGAAGGTAATGTTATTGACGCTGGTATCATGCTTGATTATGATGATCACACAAAGAAACTAATAACAATTAATGCATTGACTGATGTGGCTGGTAATGCATCTGATTATAGTGTAAGTGCACTTAATACCACTTTTGGTCTGGCTACCTATTCAGCAGATGATACAATAGGTTTTAGTCAGACAAATGTTGTAAACTCCACAACAGGTTATATTGCTGAAGGTTTTATCGGCGGTTCCTCTCCTCTGACAATTGATGTTGGTACATGTTCAAATCTTACTGAAGGTCTTAATAATAATGCTACAGCAGGCACACCTTTTGCTAGTGCAGAGGTTGCCGGTGTTGTAATCGGACTTCCAACACTTGAGATCACAACTTATCATACTGACGATATCATGAATGTTAGAATTGTATCTACAAATGCAGCAGCAGCAAACGCTGATGCTTCTTATATCCAGATCGAAAAAACCGGATACTCAAAAATGGCCATCCTTGGTGGAGTTCTTGAGATCGCACCACACTAGAAAAGTCATAAATTAAGATCATGATCATCAGATGAGTTCATGATCTTAAAGTAAAAATCGACTTTAAATCCCCTTTCCATTAACCCGGGAAGGGGATTTTCCTGCATAACCGGCATGGCGGGAGCATGATCATTCTCATTGGCCACAACAAAGAATGAAACTCTATGATTTTAAATAGTTATGCGGAGTTTCATATAAAAAATCACGTAATGGATTTTTACAGAAAATCATCGAAGCACCATAAAAAAAATAAGAGAAAAAAATGAAACAGATCATTACAAAAAGATCAGTTGTTCAGCAGATATCAGCCCTTGCTTTTATGGTATCTTTTTTTTTCTTTTTTCTTCCTTTAACATGCTCTGCCCTGGAAAAACTCTCAGACAATCAGATGCACAAGATCACTGCCCAAAGCGGTATCACAGCGTATATTAATGATGCTGTGGTTTTTTATGACTCACCAGATTTGAAATTCAAGGATGTTGGAACCTGTGATAAAAACGGCAATCCCTTTAGCGTTGACGGATATTTGAAATTTGATTTCAAGGCTTTAGTGGTTATGGACGGCAGGTTTGACATGGATATTGGCGGCTTTTATGAAGAAGACCAGCTCTCATTTATGGATAATACTGCATCGGGAGATGTTACAAGATTTTTTGATAATCCTTTAAATAATGTTGGAATGCTCTTTTTGACCCACTCAGGAGATGATCATTCTTTTATTTTTCAGTTCAACAACATAAAAGTTTTTGACCACGAATCAGGCAATGAAATTGCTATGGGAGATCTTGAACTTTCAGATATAAAAATATTTGAATCCAGGCTTGATCTTTTTCCTCCTGTGGAGGGCGATTGCGGAATCAGATTTGTGGGCGGTACAAGGTTTGAGATGGGAAATGTTAAATTTTCAGGAACAGACCATGAGATGGATCTTACCCTTTCCGGTATAATGGCAGGGTCGTCTATATCAGGCAGTCCTGATGATCCGGATTCCTGGGAATTTGATGATGGAAAATTTCAGATGGGGCTGCCGTATTATTACAACGACATACCTGGTCAGGATGATACTGCACTTGCCTCAAATCCTTTTTCTCTTGATATAACATATGACGAAAACAGACTATGCGACAATAAAGCCTATATTGCAGTCAATGCTCCTGTTCAGGGATCCATCCGCATAAAAGAGATTACAACCCATGGCGATACAAGCTTCGGGCCAATGGCAGTGGATGGAATCAGGCTTTATAAGAATATTATAGAATTTCCTGGAAGAGGAATTGGAAATTAAAAAAACTGCCTGGATAATACAAAACACCAGGATAATATCAGGATAAAATAATGTTTTCAGCGAAAAAAAGAGATAAATTGTTACAAACCGGTCTAGGCCTGGGTTTTATGCTGATATTTTTTTTTGCTTTGTCCTGCCCCTGTTTCGCAGATTTAGAAAAGATGAACAATGAGGAACTCTCCTCTGTAAGCGGACAGGGAACAACCAATCTCTATATTGAGAACAACAGCGTCAGACTCTTTATAGATGTCCACATGGAGACCTATGGTGAGATAGATTCCATAAAACTTTGCAATTATGAAAAAAACAATTTTACTACCTATAAAAACAATATCAATGATTACAATGAAGGTTCGGGCGACAACATAAACAATAATTTTTCATATGTTAAAGACGACAACGGCAATATTGTCATCTCTGGTCTCCAGGGTACAGGTGTTAATACAAACACCAGTGACTGGGACATGAACTGGGAAAATGTTCAGATTGGAGCAGATTATGACGCTCCCCTGGTTATTGACGGGCTTGTTGTCATAACCGAGTTTGATGATATTAATGCATCAAACAAAAGGTTGAAGCGTATTATTATCGGCACCAACAACATGCAGGGGCAGATTTCAGGTGATTTTATCAGAACCACAGGTGCTGTGCATCCATTAGTTCCCGTTGACAGCTCGGGCAATCTCTCCCTTTTGGGTAATGATGCTCTGACAATGAATCGTGATTCAGTTTTAAACAACCTTAACAGTGGCGGGAAAGATACCCTTAACATCAATGGAGGTTTTTTTGTTGAACTGAACCTTAACCAGGCATCTCCAGAACAGGGGATAAAAACCATAATAGGATACCGTGAAGATGCTGCGGTTTCCATGACTTTTGGCGGTTCTGACTGGTGGAATGAATAATTATTCATTTTTTCCTTTACAAATAAAAGTTTTAAATATATGTACTTTTAATGCATCTTTTAATAATAGCAGCCATAATAACAGCATTTGTGTCAGGCTTTCTACCCCAAAGCAATACACCTGATCAACGAATGAATCTTGCCCCGCAAGCCACAACCTTAGTGCGTCTTAGAAGTGAAATTTCCTCCACAAATGAATTAAAATTCAAAAATGTTGTAAAACAGCAGTTTGACTACTCCTGCGGTTCTGCAGCCCTTGCCACTCTCTTAAACTTCGGGCTTGGAGAGAATCTCGGTGAAAAACAGGTTATCAGGGGCATGCTGAAACACGGTGACAAGGAACAGATAAAAAAAATAAGGGCTTTTTCTCTTCTTGACATGAAGCAAATCTGCTCTGTATTAGGATATGAAGGTGCAGGATACAAAGCAGAACTTGAAGATTTGAAAAACCCCGATTACTGGCCGTGCATTGTGCCAATAAAGCTGTTTGAATACCGTCATTTTGTTGTGCTCAAAGGTATCCATGACCGGCATGTCTTTATAGCAGATCCTTTTAAAGGAAATATAAGTTATACCCTGCCCCAGTTTCTTGAGGCCTGGTTTAATCATGTTATTTTTCTTGTCTCCCCTGAAAAACTCAAAGATTCAACCAATCTGCTGAAGCTTTCAAAGGCTGATCTCTGCTATATAACAGAGGATACAGCCTGGGATATGATTAACAACAGAATGGAGCCATATGAATTTCCTGTCTATTTGGAAAGGGATGATATAAAAGGAGAGAATCAGTACTACAGACCCTGATCAGGACAAGCCTGAACCCGTTCGCTAACTCTAAGTCATTGAAAAGGAGAAGTTAAAATTGAAATTGCCCAGCAAAAGAACAATGGTCACTTTTGTCTTGTTTGTTTTTTTAGCAACATCAGGATTTGCACAAGAAACTGATAATTCTTCAGCTCTGTGGGGAGACTCTGCTGACGATGAAAAAATAGAAGTTCAAAAAAATCCCCAAAACCAGAATCAGGAAAATCAAACTCCCGGCAAGGTTGAGAATCTTGAACAAGAGGTGGAGACCCTGAAAGAACAGATTAAATCACTTCTTGATGCGGAAGAGGTCAGAGGAGAGCTTAAAGAGAGCACAGAGGAGAAAGAGGCAAAGGAAGAGGATATCCTTAATGCCGCAGGCAGGGAATATACCTTAATGAAAAAGGGAACCCTTGGTCTTGAGTATAAAATCGGATACACCTATTACTCCTATGATGCCATCAGGGAACTCAACATAATTGAACATAACAGCAACCACACCATCACCAACACCTTTACAATAGAGTATCCTTTAAAAAACAACCTCACCATTAACAGCTCCATCCCCTTTGTTTACGAGTACGACCAGGTTGGAGCTGATAATTCAAAAAGTGCAACAGATTTCGGGGATGTAAGCTTTGGTGCAAGTTATCAGCCCATTAAAACAGGCGGGGATATGCCCTCCATAATCATTGGCACCTCCCTTACCTGTCCCATGGGAAGAAATCCCTATGAGATAAATTCAGACACGGAACTATCCACGGGTTCAGGCGGTTACTCCCTTGGCACCAGCCTCTCTGTGAGCAAAGCAGTTGATCCCATCATGGCCTATGGAACCTTGAGCTACTCCTATAAATTCCCCATTGAGGATCTTGACTATAAAATAGGATCATACACCCTGGAAAAATACGACAGGGGAGATTCAATCGGTGTAAGCCTTGGAATAGGATACGCCCTCTCATATATGACATCCATAAGTTTCGGCTACAGCTATTCCTATGGATTTGAATCAAAAAGATACTACAAAGAAGCCGAAGCCCAGACCTATCCCACCACAACATCCTCAAGCATAAGTGTTGGAACCTCCTGGAGACTTTCTCAAAAAATGAGGGTAAACCTCTCCCTTGGCATGGGGCTTGGCAATAGTGATTACTTTTCACTATCATTAAGATTCCCCTTTAGTTACAAGCTATGAAGAGATATTTGAAACTACAGACAAGACTTATTCTCCTGATATTTATCTCTGTTTTTATTTTTACTTTTGTTACATGCTCAGATGTACTGGCTGCATTTAACGAGCAGGTGGCTGTTGACACAAAAGCCATCTCCCTTGCCAATACATGCACTGCCGATCCTCCCGGGCTCATGTCTGCCCATTACAATCCTGCAGGTCTTTCCCTTCTTGATGACGGAAAGACTTTAAGCAATGGTTTTGTTTTGCCCTTTATAAAAAGAACAGGCAGATTTACCAAAGATCCTGATTTTGAAGGATTTATGTCTGACACATGGGGACCGGATGCCCCTTACAATCCAGATGATCCATTAAGTGCCCATGGAGGGCCTGATCCTCTGGTGGACACAGAGGGAACCAACAACAGACACAGAATGTATGTTCCCTTTTACGGACCTGTGGATATGCTTGTGGGAGCCAACCTTGGTCTGGCCTCAAAGAAAAAAGATTCCAAATGGACATTTGCCTATGCCAATTATGCACCCTATGGAGGGGGCATGGCCCACAGGGATAAAGATGATCCAATGCGTTATGGATGTAAATCCCTCTACCTCCAGCATCTGATATATGCAGCACCTACAGCCGCATACCAGCTCTCTGACACTCTTTCCGTTGGTATATCCGTTGGAATGGGGCAGACTGCCATGGGGATTGAGGTTGACCAGAGAACACCCAATGAACTTGTTGCCATGTCAAGAATCATCGGGGATGCCACAAAGGATCTTGAAATCCCTGTTGTTTCAGAACAGACCCTGCCTCCTCCTTTTCTGGGCGGAGGGCTTGGACCCTATGAATACAACACCAGACTCCAGATGGATCTAAGGGATGATTTTACCCCTTCCTTTAATCTTGGTCTTCTCTGGAAGCCACGATCCTGGTTTGCCTTTGGCATATGCTACCAGAGTGAAACCAGTGCTGATATCACAGGTGATTATAAATTTGAATACAGTGAACAGTTCCAGACCCAGGTCTCCTGGAACGGAAAAACCGACATGCTTCTGCAGCAGGCAGGTATGCTGGATCTTCCCACAGTAGGAGTTCCCTACCAAAGCGGAACTGTCACAGCCACCCAGAAATTTCCCCAGCGGGTTCAGACGGGAATCATGGTAAAACCCATGGAAAAACTCAAGCTTCTCTTTGATCTCCACTGGGCTGACTGGTCCATTATTAAACAGGACAAATTTGTGTTTGACCAGGATCTTCAACTGTTCAGGATTGCAAAGCTTCTTGGTTACACCGGCGGCAACAGGGCAATGGTGGTTGACAGAGCCATGAAAGACACCTGGCACTGGAGTGTAGGCATGGAGTACCAGGCAACAGACAGCCTCTGCTTAAGGGCCGGGTATGAGAAACGGCCGTCATCCACCAACCATGATCTTTTTGATGCCCTCTATTTTCTCCCTGACATGGAGTTTGTAGGAGCTGGTGTGGGACTTAAACTGCCTAAAAACATCAAACTTGATATTGGATTTGGTTATCTTTTTAATAATTCCACTAAAATTGATAACAATACAAGTACCAATTTTAACTCAACAGATCCCACAACTATTGTGTATAACCCCTATGCAGGCCTTGATTATGAACAGGAGACCTATCTCTACCTGGTCTCCTTTGGTATTACAATGCCCCTGGAAGTTCAGATGGAGCTTCTGCACCACCAGATGCAAATGGCAGAGCACGCCCTTCATGCCATGAAAAAAATAATCAATAAGATCAATCCATTTCACAAAAAAGAGTAAAATGGTAAGCGTTCACAGGGCACTGTCCAGCAGCTTCGACTTACATGGG
>JAYEHB010000347.1:0-6688 GCA_034659375.1 Thermodesulfobacteriota bacterium | reverse complement strand
TATTCTATTCTTAATTGGTCTGGTCATAATTGTACAACAAATTAAAAATAAGAATGAGTCAAGAGTAGACTTGACCCCTTTATATTTAGAAAGTATTTATATATATTTTAGACACTTAGTGCGGCCCGACCCCCTTGGACAATTGGGACAACCTTCCCAGCAACCTTCCCAGTGGCTGTCCCCGATTTTTTATATACCTAATTCGCTATGACTACCGAAGCGAACGAGCTGAAGAATTTGTTTACCTATCTTGCGATAAATTAGCACAAGATCGGGCTTAACATGACAATCTCTGTGATCTTTCCATTCACCAGACAAAGGATGGTCTATGTATTTCTGAGGCAAAGGGTTGTCTGCAACAAGATGTTGCAAAACCACCCCTAGTTTATCAGCTATGTCACGATGTTTAGGAGTGACTCTGATACGCTTGAAGTCCTTCTTGAAGGTGCTGGTTCTCTCAATCGTCCGCATCTAAATCCTTCATCAGATCTTCGACGGAGTTAAAAGACGCAAGCTTCCCAGCACGAGCTTCCTTCATAGCCGCAATGGTCTCTGCATTTGGCACTAAAGGCTCAAACGGAAGCACACCTTCACGAGCAACTCTAGTAAGAAGCATGCGGACTGCGTCAGAAAGAGACAGCCCCATTGCATCAAGGACAGAGGCTGAGTCTGATTTGATTTTTTTGTCAATACGGGTAGTTACCAGTGCATTACTTGCCATTATATAATCTCCTATTTATTTACATGATTAACAATGTATATCAATTTGTCGTAAAAATCAAGTGTCATGGATTAAAAAAGAATATATTGCGGATGGAGTTATAGCGATGTTTGCGGTTAACGATTAAAGTGTAATCGAAGCCGGGCGAAGCCAAAAGGTTAGCAAAAATACAAATTTTAATCCCGCCATTTGTCAAGACACGACCCCGTTTATAAGAGCGAAGCAAAACAACAACCTTCCCGCTTTAACTTGACAATTAATCGTGGTCTATTCCCCGTTTTTGTTGTTAGTTACTTTTACAGCTATAATCTGTGGTATTTAATTTTACTCTGACCCCAATTACAGACCCCAATTACACTGACCCCAATTACACTGACCCCAATTACATTCATTATTATGGAAGAACATGGTCATAGTCCGAAGTCGGCTTTTTCTCAAATTTAGGCCGTTTTCTGTTTAGAAAGTATCAGATGAATACGATCGGCATCGTTTGCAAATTTTATCGATCCAAAACTTTCCACAATCTTATCCCGTCTCAGGATAGGAGGAAACTGATTGTGAGAAAAAAAGCAAACATAAGAAGGATGAACGGTCTTTTGAAGACGTAACAGGGCTTCAGCTCACTTTCGTTCGGCGATGTCGTGGATAATGTATATATATTTCAATCTTCATTTGCTTTCTGCTCTGTACTTTCAGTAAACGGAAATTTTATTGCTACTCTATTACGTCCGAGGTGCTTGGCCTCGTAAAGCGCATCATCAACACGCTTAAGCAGGGAATCTTTGGTATCAGTCAAAAGGATGCCAGTTACTCCCAGGCTGACTGTAATTTTGCCCACTTGGAAGAAGGATTCGGACATTATAAGATGGCGCAATCTTTCGGCTGCTTCGCCAGCAGCCTTGACACCCGTTTCAGGCAGAATGATGATGAATTCCTCTCCACCCCAGCGGGCCAGAATATCCGGCTCCCTTAGAATGGTTTTGCTCCGTTGAGCCAGCCCCACAAGTACCTTGTCTCCTACGTCATGACCATATTTATCGTTAACCGCTTTAAAGTGATCCACATCAAGCATAATCAGGGAAGTATCGGTGCCGTAGCGCCTCATATGAGATAATGTTTTGGTAAGTTCGGTATCAAAATATTGACGGTTGAAAAGCCCTGTCAGGCTGTCTATAGTAGCCATTCTTTGCAGCTTTTCTTCAGCAAGTTTCTTTTCCGTGATGTCTCGAAATGTCCATATTATCCCATTGACCATGCCCTCGTTAATTATAGGGCCTGTTAATCGTTCAAATATCCTTCCATCTTTCAGCATTACTGTTTTCCTATCATATCGGGGGGAGGCATATAAGGCATTTACTTTGTCTAAAAAATCTTGCTGATCCTCAAGCTGATCCAGAACGAATTGAATAAGACGCTGGTCTTCTCTTGTGACCAAAATATCATCAGGGAGTTTCCACATCTCCTTGAAACGAGAATTTATGTAGATGACTTTTCGGTTATTATCTACTACCAGAATACCTTCCCAGGAATGCTCTATGATGGTTATAAGTTCGTTGGTCTTTTTCTGCAATCCCCGTTCTGTCAGTTCCTGGATATTGCTTGCAATGGTGGCAATTTCATCGTTGGATCTATTATATTGCAGGGAAATTTTAGATTTACCTTTCACGATCTTCTCGATACTTTTTCCCAATTCGATAAGGGGATCTGCTATACGCCTGCCAAAATGCCGGCTTTGCAGTATAACCAATAGCATGCCTATCAGAGCTACAAAAATAGCATAACCAGAAGTCCGCAGCAGAATCGGATTGATAACTTCACTCCGCTCAACAGTAGTAACAATATTCCAGTTCACTTCATCAATGGTGCTGTATGATGCCCATCTTGTTCCATTTTTTCCCTGGATAGAGAACCAGCCATGATTTTTGGCAATTCGTTCTGCAAGATTCGGTATGGTACGGCCAACCATATCCCCATCAGGATGAATGATAGCTTTGCCTTCCTGATCAATAACAATGCTTTGCTGAGAAGGGTGTTCTTTCTCCTCTTCCAGCAAAGCATTGATTCGGTCTAAAAAAACGTCGATCGTCAGAACACCCTTAACCTCACCTTGTGGGTCCAGTATTGCCTTGGATTGAGAGATAAGCCACTCGTTGGTCTTTGCCTCCCGGTAGGACAGACCAATGGACTGCGCCGGTTTTACCTTCAATGCACTGGTATACCACGGCCTTTCTGTGGCGTTATAGTCTTCTGGAGGAACATAACCATTAATCAAAAGGCTTCCATCCGGATAGCCTGAGTAAATAAAGCCGATATCTTCATTGGTTGAGGAGGCCTGACTATAGATGTGCAAAGCTGTTTCCGCTTCCGGACCATTCGCAGAGGTCAAATCCGCTATATCGGGTACACTGGAGAGAATTTCCACAATGTTGTAGGCTCCCTTGAATATGTCTTCTGTTATCAGGCTGGCCTTAATGTTTGTTTCCTGCATGGATTCTTTTGCTCTTTGGATACTGGTTATACCAAAACTGGTAAAGAAGAGTATGCCAAAAAATATCAGTGCTATGCCTGAAAAAATAAGCCCCAAGTAAAAGACTTCTTCTTTTATACTAAGACGTTTTTTATTAAACATAGAATTTGTTCCCGCGTGAAAGTGTTTGGAGAATATGATCCTTGCATTATCATAAAGTTTTTCAAAACTCAACCATACAGACCTCGTGACTTTGCTAAAATTTTTTGGACAATTTTACAATAACTATTTGAATTTACAATCAATTAAAATATTGTGTAAAACATTATAAAAATTGGGCAAAGCAAAATTCGTGCCATATAATGATTTCAGTAAGTTACAACAAATTATAGGTAAAAATATAAGGAACTGTCAAAATCCAATCCAGAGATCTGCCATACTTGCATTATTCATAACTCTCAGGATACTCAACATTAGAATTGGTATCCGTAACCCTGCAGACAACCCAAGTAAGACAACAATTTTTTATTTCCCTTACTGTCAATCACGTCATTGAAGCCTCAAACCTGTACCTGCCAATGCACTGTTATGCGTTTTAAAGTTGTTTTTCGTTCTTCTGCAAAACGGAGGTGTACTGAAAGAAGCACTATCACCTGGTGTTTACCTTGTCAATTAAAAAAATTTTCTGAAAAGGTCTCTGAACTTTTTGGCGGTTCCCCCCTATTTAAATTTAAGTGTCAAAAAGGTATTTTTCAAAACGGTTTATACCATGCCAGGAATATAAAGACAAATCCTCTATCTGTAAGCAGCTCTTCCATCTTTCCATATTTGTTGACAGCTGTTTGAACCATTTTAATCACTTCATTCATTGATGTCTTTTCAAGAAGATTCCATCCAAGGATGAAACGTGAATAATCATCATGAATTTACAGGCTGTCCCGCCTTATGGCGGTAGCCCATATATGCGTCAAGGTCTCTCTCCGTAACATTACAAAAATCTGATACAGGTTTGACAATCAATCCCGTTTTCGGAGCCAGTTCCCTGTGAGGTATTTGTGAGGTATTTCATCATTTCTTTTATTTGCATAGAATTTGCCTTTGACCCATACGGCAAACTCCTTTGATCCCAAAAACGATGGCCAATTTTCCCCTTCAAGTATGCTCAGAAGGAAGCTGGTCCTCCGTGTATCCTTTGTCTTCCCCATCCCATTTCTCTTTCAGCTTTTCTTGTGCTGCCGCCGAAGTATTTTAATGTAATGTACGCCTGGTACTCACGTTTCTTGTACCCGCTCAGTCTCTTGGCAGCCTCTTACGTTTTTTATTTATCACCCTCCTTTTTCATTGCCAAAGAGATTTTCATCTGTTATTAGTAATCTTGTATTAACTTTGAGGGCAGAGCTTTTTCGTCATAAAAATACGGGTATTCTATTTTGTTGTAACTCCCTTATTGAATTTTTGAAAAGTTGACAGAACAAAATAATTCACCAGATTTTAAATAAGAGGATTATATGCCTAAATTGTATGAATATCTTGGAATAATTATTTATTTCTGGTCAAAAGAACATGAGCCTATACACGTTCACGGTGAATATCAGGGGAAAGAGAGTAAAGCGGAGTTGCACATTGAAGACGGCAAAGTTTCAGAAATTAAGATCTTAAAAGTGAAAGGCCACAGACCTCTTGATTCAGTAGAACTTAAAAATTTTAAAATATTTGTGAATAGGAAAGCAGATGAGATTGTTCAGAAATGGATAGATTATTTTGTTCTGCATAAAAAGGTGAAATTTAAAAAAGTAACAAGAAAGGTCAGATAACATGATTAACCAAACTCTTTCAGATGATGCTGTTATTAACGTAACTGAAGCTGAATATATACCGTCATACAAGATTCATCTTTGGTTCAGTGACGGAGCCGAACAGATTATAAACCTCGAACCTTTTTTAAAAAAATCACACCACCCTGAAATAAAAAAATATTTAAATAAAGACCTGTTTAAAGATTTTTCTATTGCACATGGGCGGTTAGATTGGAACGATTACGATTTATGCTTTTCTATGCAGGATCTGTATGAGGGAACAATATAAAGCAAAATAGCCAGTTAACCCGGCGTGCGAGACAGGGGCTTGGTGTTTTGATGCAGTACGGATAACGAAACTCCCTTGCCGCTTAACTTTGCGTTCTGTTTTTTATGTGGCAAAGCTTGTTTCGATAGATTTCTTTAACTTTGATTTATTTCTTCTATAAGCAAAGGGGTCAAGTCTGCTCTTGACTCTTATTGATAATTGCTGTCAGTTCCTGCATGTTATTCCTCAACCCGGTGTCTTTCTGAATTCGTTCCTTTAGTAAAAGATAACTCTCTTTTCAACCAGAATCGATTTGTATTTTCCCCGGAATAGCTGGTAGTCACAACGGTATCGCCTGTTGTCTCGTTGTGTATATACACCATTCAAATGCCGCATGTTTCTTGATATATTGCTCTGTGGTGCCTGGATCAGAAGATGGTAATAGTTTGAAATAAGGCAATAGGCATAAGGGAACTTCCAAAAAATAATCTACCCATCCTGCTTGCCGGAAAATATCTTTTCTGTCCGCCTGCCACGGTTCATCACTTGATAACATGTAGAAGGATATTCTATTCTTATTGGTCTGGTCATAATTGTACAACAAATTAAAAATAAGAATGAGTCAAGAGTAGACTTGACCCCTTTATTTTGACCCCTTTATTTCAAGTTCACCTCCGTTTTGTTAAAGTTTTTTTCTAAGATTGTGTTGACAAATTCATCTCCATTTTGTTAAAGTTTTTTTAAAGATAGCTGGTTTTTTTTAAAGCTGGGAGAGCCAATGAAAAGGAAAATTAAAGTGAAAGGACAGGTACATTTATATGAGATCTACTGGAATCGCTTACTGCTCGGATATCCAACAAAACACGTAAATGAGAACTGATATCCTCTGATACAAGTTACTGATCAGTTGTTAAACAAAGTTTGAAAAGTGAATAAATTAAATCCGAAAGGTAAGGCTGTTCTTGATGAATTGGAAAATGGTAATCATCCAAAAAAGAAAGAAAAAATTAGCCTTCTTGATGGTGTCGAATTTCTTGATGTTAATGATTCAATAGAGGAAATTGTTGAGGTATATATTGCCAATTATCTTATGCCAAAAGATACTGTAGGAGATGCAATGCATCTTGCAATTGCTTCATTTTACAAAATGGATTTTCTTTTGACGTGGAATTGCAATCATTTGGCAAATGCAAACAAGAAGAAACATATTAGAAGAATAAATGAACGTCTGAGAATATCCACTCCTGAAATAATAACACCTTTAGAAATAATGGAGGGTTAACATGAAAGAAAATGAAACAATAAAAGAAATTAGAGAAACAAGAAAAAAAATTTCTGTGCGTTTTGGACATGACCCAAAACGGCTTGTTGATTACTATAAAGAAAAACAAAAGAAGCGGATGAAACCTAATAAATAATTAATTGAAAAGAAAGAA
>JAYEHB010000346.1:0-6693 GCA_034659375.1 Thermodesulfobacteriota bacterium | reverse complement strand
GAAAAAAGTGACAACAAAATGAAAATACTAACAAAAGGTGGTATCAAGACAGTTGAAAAAAATATGCACCCTGCCTATGCCTGGTTCAATGGAAAGCATCACAGGTACATCAAGGGAGATACTGTTGAATTAAAGGGCGTGGTAAATTTTAATATACCAGACGGGGATATTTCCGATCCCTCTGCAAAAATAACCCCCTACAAAATACTTAGAACCAATCAGGCAGCTGATGCTGAATACAAATATCTCATTGCTCCCCATTTGATTGGAAAAGACGGGCTTTTCAAAACCAGGGACATACAAAAAAGCTCAACAATAGGAATGAAAGCAGCCGGACTAAAATTCAGCGGCAAAGTCACTTTTGTTGAGACAAGAATGTACTGGCGTATAAACCACGGAGTAGTACCAAAAAACGAGGCACTTTCCTGCCTTAACTGCCACAGCCCCTCGAGTGTAATGGATTTTAAAGCACTGGGTTATAAAGGAGATCCGGCAAAAGTTGGGTCACGTTTTACAAAATAACCGGTATAACCTAAAGGGTAGAAACCGGCCGGAGCATGGTCATCTGCTTCCGGCCACAATACCCTAAAGGGCAGAAACCAAAAAATGAAAGTTCATGATTTTGTATAGTTCCAGCCGCCTCCAAGAGCTTTGTATAAACGGATCAGATTGGAGGTTACTGCACCGCGGCACTGGGCAAGCTGATCCTGGAAGGACTGCAATGAACGCTGGGCATCCAGCACGCTTGTGAATTCAATAATACCGGCATTATACTGATCCATTGCCAGTTCATATGCTCGTTTTGATGTCACGGTAGCTGCAGTGAGGAATTCACACCTGCATTGTTCTTTTACATAGGCCACCAGAACATTTTCCACCTCTTCCAAGGCTCTGAGTACTGTTGTTTCATAATGAATCAGAGCTTGCTCCTGAAGAGCAGACTGTACTTTGATATTCTGACGTATAGCACCGGCATCAAAAATATTCCAAACAATTCCAGGCCCAATACTCCATTTTCGGCTGTCAAATGTTAACAGATCTCCCGGGGAAAGTGACTCAAGTCCAATTGTACCACTCAAACTAAACTTTGGATACAACTCAGCCGTGGCCTGGCCTATCATGGCAGTCCTGGCTGCAAGAACACGTTCTGCATAACGGATATCAGGTCTCTGCCGCAGGGTCTCTGCCGGTACTCCAACTGCTATGTTTTCAGGCAGAACCGGTATTGGCATATCTTTAAAAAGCTCTTGATGTACTGAACCTGGATTTTGGCCCAAAAGCACTGCTATACGATTTTTGGCAGCCGCAAGTCCTGTTTGTAAAGCTGGTATCTGGGAGTGTGTACGCTGAATATTGTACAGAGACTGCTGCACAGCCAGCTCATTGATAATTCCAGCTTTGTACCGTGATTGATTCAGTCGCCAGGTATCTTCCTGGGATCTTACATTTGCCAGGGCCACTGCTAATCTGGCCTGATAGGTACGAACTTCAACATAATTTAAGGCAACCTCTGCCAAAAGGCTCACCAGCACATCGTGAAAATTTTCAATAGTGGCGTCAAGATTTGCCTGGGCTGTTTCATTTAATCGTTCTATTCCACCAAAAATATCCAATTCCCAGCCAGCATCAAATCCTGCATCGTAAAATTTACTTTCATCTCCAGTATTACTGTTTTTGCTGGTACGTTGATGGGCAGCAGAAGAGGAAGCATCCAAAAGAGGAAAAAAGCCGGCTTGACTGATACCTCGTCTGGCCCTGGCTTCACACACCCTGGCCCTGGCTTCTTTTAAATCAAGACTTCCTTTGACAGCACGTTCCTCAAGACTGGACAATATTTCATCATTTAAAATTGTCCACCACATGGCAAGTGTTTCATGATTCAGGGGATAAGGGGTAAGACCCCGCTGGAGCTGTGACTGCCATTTTTCTGGTGCTTCAGGTTCCATTTTAATATAATTGGGCCCAACAGGGACACATCCGGTAAAAGCCGGTATAACACTAAAAATTAATAAAATTGACAGAAAACCGTAAAACTTCCGGTTAAGGGGTTTCCCACAAAATAATTTAGCGACCATATAAAAAAATTTCAAATTCATGTTTTTTTACTTTATAATTTGAACTTTCGTTTACGCCAGGCAGTACCTTTTTCCCTGCCTGTCTGGAAAAGATAGTAGAGTACTGGAATCATAAAAATACCCAGCAGGGTTGATGCCAGCATTCCGCTGAAAACTGTAATACCAATTGCCCTGCGGCTTCCAGCGCCGGCACCGGTGGCAATTATCATGGGAGCCAAACCCATGATAAATGTAAAGGAAGTCATCAACACTGGACGAAAGCGTATCTGTGCCCCTTCCACTGCAGCTTCTGCCACGGACAATCCCCTTCCCCGCCTTTCTTTTGCAAATTCCACAATAAGAATAGCGTTTTTACTTGCCAGACCCACCAGCAATACCAAGCCAATCTGGGCATAGATGCTGAAATTATTTCCCGTGATCCATAAACCGGCAAAAGCTCCAAAAATTGCAACGGGAATCGACACAATAATTGCCAGGGGGATATTCCAGCTTTCATATTGTCCCACAAGAAAAAGATAAGCAAATAAAAGGGCAAGTGCAAAGAGAACAGATACCTGACCGCTGGATTGCTGTTCCTGAAAGGACATTGCTGACCAGTCATAGGTATATCCGTAGGGCAGGGTTTTGGCTGCTACTTTTTTCATGGCATCCATGGCATTTGCAGAACTGTATCCAGGTGCTGCTCCACCTGAAATTTTAACGCTGGTGAACTGGTTGTAACGGCTTACTGTCCGCGGCCCAATGATCGTGGACAGGGTTACAAGACTGGTCATTGGTATCATTTTACCTGTAGTGCTTTGAACATACAGTTGATTGATATCCTCCATGGAATCCCTGTAGGGAGCACCTGCCTGAACCTTGACCTTATACACACGGCTGCCAAGGTTAAAGTCATTAACATATTTTGCTCCAAACTGTGAATAAAGGGTTGAAAAGACCCTGTTCACCGGAACCTTAAGAATTTCAGCTCTGGTTCGGTCAAGATTTACAAAAATTTGCGGGGTGTTTGCTGTATATGTACTGAAAACCCGTTTTAAACCTGGGTCCTGGTTGGCTGCCAAGACCATTGCCCTGGTCACAGCGGCAAGCTGCTGTGGAGTATGGTTCCCCAATGTCTGAAGCCGGAAGTCAAACCCGGATGTTAAACCAAGACCGCGGATGGGCGGAGGAGTAAAAGCAAAACATCTTGCTGATGAAAGGGCAAAAAGTTTTTTTTGAATTTTACCGACAATGGAGTCAATGTGTAATTCAGGATCGCTGCGTTCATCCCAGGGTGCCAGGATGCCAATACCAAACCCAACACTTTCAGCATGACCGCTGAGAAGACTGTAACCGCTTATTGCAATGATTTCATCAATACCCTTAATCTCCTGGAGTTCTTTGCTAAGTTGTTCCATGACTTTATTGGTGCGGACAAGAGAGGATGCTTCAGGAAGCTGAATATCTAAAAAAAAGACTCCCTGGTCTTCCTTTGGCAGAAAACTTACCGGCGAATTGATAAATAAATAATAGGACGCACCAAAGACTCCAGCAAGAATTAACAATGCAAACAATTTTCGTTTGATCAGCCATGTTGAGCCTGACACGTATCCTTTACGTGAAAAATTCAATGCCTTGTTAAACCAGGCAAGGGGACCATGCTGAATTATCTTTGGCTCTTTGAGCAGGACAGAGCAGAGTGCAGGACTTAAAGTAAGAGCATTGATGCTTGAAATAAAAACAGAAATACAGAGAGTTACAGCAAACTGTTTGTAAAGCTCACCTGTGATGCCAGGTAAAAATCCAACAGGAATAAATACTGCAAAAAGCACCAGTGTCGTGGCAATGATTGGTCCTGTAACCTGACCCATGGCTATTATGGTTGCCTCTTTGGAATTAATTTTTCTTTTCTCCATAATACGATAAACATTTTCCACAACCACAATGGCATCATCAACCACAAGACCAATTGCCATGATAAGAGCAAACATTGAAATTGTATTCATATTTAAACCCATGGCAAACAGCACGGCAATTGTTCCTATAAGGGAAACCGGAATAGTAAAAGCCGGCACCAGAGTTGCCCGCCAATCCTGGAGAAAAATAAAGGTTATGCCAACCACAAGAAAAGAGGTTAGAAACAGTGTAAAAATAATTTCGTGTATGGCAGCAGATACATATCTCGTGGTATCATAGCTGATTCTGTACTCTACATCATCGGGCTGGTTCAGGGAAAGTCGTTTAAGCTCTTTTCTTACATTTTTCATTGTATCCAGGGCATTGGCATCTGGTGCCTGGTAAAATGCCATGCCCAAAGCATGAAACCCGTTAAGAAGTAAGTCACTGCCATAGGAACCGGCACCAAGTTCAACCCTGGCGATATCCTTGATGCGAACCACTCCTCCACGGTCATTGGTACGTACAATGATATTTTTAAAATCATCAACACTTTCAAGACGTCCCTTTGCCAGCAGAGTATATTGGAGCTGCTGACTCCCTTTGGCGGGCTGGGTTCCAATTGAACCTGCAACTGCCTGAACATTTTGTGTTCTAATGGAATTAATTACATCATCAGCAGTCAAACCAAGAGCAGTGAGCCTGTCTGGGTTCATCCAGATACGCATGCTGTACTCCAGTTCACCAAAAATATAAACATCACTTACACCTTGAAGCCGTGCAAGGGCATCTTTTATCTCTCTACTGACATAATTACTCAAAAAAAGTCTGTCCTTAGTGCCTTTTGGCGATAAAAAATTGACAACTCCAAGCATGTCCCCGGAACGCTGACGTACATTTACTCCCTGAACTCTTACTTCCTGGGGCAATTTGGGGACTGCCAGTTGAATTCTGTTCTGGGTATTAACCTGATTCATGTCAGGATCTGTGCCAACCGCAAATGTAACTGAAAGGGAATAACTTCCATCATTGGAGCAGGAGGAAGACATGTACAGCATATTTTCAACACCGTTTAATTCTGATTCAATTGGTGCTGCAACACTGTCAGCCACTACCCCGGCATTAGCGCCTGGATAAAAAGCACTTACCCTGATTTCCGGAGGAGTGATTTTTGGATACTGTGCAACAGGGATATTCATCATGGCAATAGCACCTGCCAGGGTGATGAGGATCGATACCACCATGGCAAGGCGGGGTCTTTCAATAAAAATTCGTGAAAACATGCATAGTCTCCTGTTCTGAGTATCCTGTCCAACCAATTATTAGTTATTAATTGTTTTTACGGTCTGACCAGGCTGTACTTTTTGTATTCCCTGCACTATGACCATCTCTCCTGCTTTAAGCCCTGCTTCCACTGCCCACCTGGTCTGAACAAGCAGGCCTGTTTTGATACGGCGTTGAATTACCTTGTTTTCTCTGTCAACAACAAGTACATAATGTCCATCATGATCCTCTATAACGGCTGCCTGGGGTACCATTGGCAGTTTTGCTCCATTGTTCGGCCTTACCAGAACTATAACGTATTGCCCAGGCAGCAGCATACCATTGCTGTTGTCAAACACTGCACGAACCGCAATGGTGCCTGTTTCAGAATCAACTGTGTTGTCCACAAAATCGATATATCCTGTTGTTTTGAAAATTTTACCATCAGGTAATTTAATCCTGGGCATAAGGATCAATTTTTTCTTGCCGGCCAAAGAGTCTTTAAAAGCTTTTTTCACAGAAAAAAGGTTATTTTCACTTATGGAGTAAACCACCCTGATTGGATTGAGCTGAACAATTTTTGCCAAAGGACCTGACTCGGGCCCAACCAGATTACCCTTGGTAAAAACAGTTTTTCCGATACGTCCGGAAATTGGTGCTTTCACTTTAGTATATTTTAAATTCAGTTCAGAAAGTTCAAGATTGGCTTTAACTTTTTGCAGCTCAGCATGTGCCATGAGTTTTGCTGCCACAGCATTGTCAATGTCAGTTGCAGAGACTCCGCCGGAACTGACATTTTTCAACCGCTGAAGATATTGAGTGGTTTTGGTCAAAACCGCTGCTGCATGGTCAACACGGGCTTTATCAGCATTGACACTTGCTATATAGGAAGCCTGTTCAATAACAAATAGTAAATCACCTGCATTTACATCACCTCCCTCTTTGAATTTTATTTGTTCAAGTACCCCCTGAACTCTGGCTCTCAGCTCCACAGTCTGGATAGCCTCCATATGACCTACATATTCAACAGGGGGATTCACAGTCTGCTCAATAATTTTTACAACAGTCACCAGAGGAGACGGCTGCCCGCCTTTCTGCTCTGCATCACAAGCAGCTTCATTACAGAAAAAAACCAATGCTGCCACAAGGGTAAACAAAACAAGAGATAACACAGGGAAAACAGCTCTGACGTACCAGTCTGTAAAAGATCCCAAATGGTCATAACCCTTAACAGGCATTGTTAAAAAAAACTGGTGGATATTATTAAAATTGATCCCGGGCAGTTTTGTGATAACATTTTTGCAGTTGGAATCATGATTTATATTTTTATCTGAAACGTACATAAGATAATCCGCTGTCCTTTAATTATGCTCAGTTGCATCCCCCAAAGAAGGAGAAGGAGATGATTTTTTCAAGACCAATTAGCATACAATATTTTATACTGCAACACAAATTAAATTTCAGGATTGGTTCTAAGTTC
>JAYEHB010000345.1:0-6725 GCA_034659375.1 Thermodesulfobacteriota bacterium | reverse complement strand
TTTCTAATCTTGCCTGTTGATGTAACCGGCAGCTTCTCAAGAAAAATAATTTTTTTGGGAACCTCAAACAGGCCAAGCTCTTTTTTGCATAAATTTAAAATATCATCCTCAGTCAGAATGCTTCCCTTTATGGGAACAATAAAAGCAGTTACTGCTTCATTCCATTTTTCATGGGGAAGCCCAACAACTGCCGCCTGTTCAACTCTGTGGTCACCAAGTATGGCACGCTCCACTTTTAATGATGCAACATTTTCGCCCCCGCTTTTAATAACATCCTTTTTTCTGTCAACAAAAAGAAGTAAACCATCTTCATCAAAACACCCAAGATCTCCTGAATGATGCCAGCCAAATTTTCTGCTCTCCTCGGTTGCCTTTTCATTACTGAGATATGACTCCATTACAGCAGGTCCCCGCCATACAATCTCGCCAACCTCTCCGGTAGACAGTATCTTCCCGTCCTCATCCATTACAGCTGTATCAAGAATCAGACTGGATTCTCCCCAGTAATTACCATCTTTGATGAGCTGCCATTCGGGTTTAAATATATTTGTAGGTGGAAAGCACTCTGTTTGACCGGTACCAAGCAGAAAATCAGCCTTAAAAGTATTTATGCATTTTTTAAGGCTGGGCTGATCCATGGGAGCCATAGCATAAATGCATTTATCAAGACTTGTCATGTCGATCTTTTCTATTTCCGGTACTGAGAGCATTGCTTTATACATGATGGGAAGGGCAAATATGAGATTAATATTTTCTTCTTCTATCTCCTTAAGCACCTGCAAAGGGTTAAACTGCCTGGTAATAACAACACTGCCGCCGGCATGGAGGCAGGCATTTGTAATGGCCTGCTGGGCACAGTGAAACAGAGGAAGAAGGGCTGAGGATACAAAACCATGGGAAGCCTGAACCTCAACCATGGTGGAAAGAGATGATATAAAACATGAAAGATGGGAGATGAGAACACCTTTAGGTTGTGCAGTGGTACCGCTGGTATAGATAATTTCAAAGATATCTCTGTCATTGATAATAATATCCTCTACTTCACTCTCATCTGTCTCTTTCACCAGAGTATTAAAGTTAAGCCACGAGGAAGATAACTCAGTTTCAGCCCCGAGGTCAATGCAGATCTTATATTGAAGAGTATCAATTTTACTTTCAATTGCCTGGGCCAGGGGAACCAGAATATCATCGGAAATAAGCAGTTTTATTTCAGAATGGTTAAAAATATAGGCGAGATCTTCAGGGTTCATTCCGGGATTAACCGGCACAGCAGCAAAGCCACCTTTGGCACATCCATAAAGTGCAATAAGATACTCAGTTGAATTAAGACCAAGCAAGCCTATTCTGTCTCCTTTTTTCATGCCCAGATTACGAACTCCACGCACAAATCTGTTAAGCCGGCAGTTTAGCTCTCTAAAGCTGAGAGTGATTCTATTTTGCTCTCTTTTCTCAATTACTGCGACGGCATTGGGAGAGACAGCAGCTCTTCGTCTAAAGATGTCGCCCATGGCAACCCTTTGAATAAGATTTTTTTCAAGCTCTTTTCCCATGATTCATCTCCTTTTTTTAAATTAAACATAGAAAAGCAATAGTTGTTGAATATGAATCTACTCCAGATAGCGAGTTTAAAATCCAACAAAATCCTATGAATCTAATTCAGTATTATAATCACCTTCGTTATTATAATATTCCTCAGTATTGTAATATTCCTCAACTTTGTCAAGAACTTTTTTCAATAAACTTAAATTAAGCATTTATTTTGGCTACCGCCATAAGGCGGGACAACCTGTAAATTCAATTAGTTAGCAAATCCTTAATGGCAGGCACAGGGGCCTGCCCCTACCATTCGTGGTTGCCCGATTGGTTCATGACCGTAGGGGCAACCCCCCGTGGTTGCCCTTTCTTTTCCCCTGTGAAGACGAACAACCCGATTATACAAATTGGCCTGCACAATATACGTATATTATTTTCTTCCAGATCCCTTAAACAATTTTTCAATAAGCTGAGATTTCATAATATCACCCTCTATCTGCAATTTTCCTGATGTATATGCCTGCATTGGAGAGATAACTCCTGCCATCATATCTTCAAAATCAGTGTCAGATATCTTTAGAGTACACGAAGGCTCTTTGTGCTGACCAGATTCAATGGTGCAGGTTCCGTCCTTAATAACAGAGCTCCAGTCTCCGCCATTTTCCCCTGAAATATTATACTGAAATACCACATCAATATTTTTTGCAGCATCTGGATTAAAGCTTTCAGCCATTTTTTTAAAAATTTTTGCCACTCCTGCACAACTTTCAGCAGAAGTTTTGGCTGTCTCCTTTTTAGCAGAAGGAAAAAGCATTGCACCAAGGGCAGCATTAAGATCATCCAGCTCCTCGGCACCGTCCATGGAATTTATCTGCTCCCAGTTGTTATAGATCATTTCAGGTGTGGGCGGATTCTCCTTTTTACCAAGCTGTATGGCTGGTCCGGTCATAACTGCTGCTCTATTGTAGTATCCCATTCCAGCGTTAAATATTGCACCTGTATCTTCACAGTTTTCACTTGCAAGATACAACACAAGTGGAGAGACAAATTCAGGCTTCATTTTCTCAAGCAGATCAGGAGGAAGAACCTCTTCAGTAAGTCTTGAAGCTGCAATGGGGGCAATGGTATTAACGTTGATGTTATACTTTTTCCCCTCAATTTTCAGAGTGTTCATCAACCCGATAAGTCCCATTTTTGCGGAAGAATAATTGGTCTGACCGAAATTACCATATAAACCGGCAGCAGATGTTGTCATGATCACACGGCCATAACCTTTTTCTTTCATTATGGAAAAGGCTGGTTTAGTAACATTATAAGCTCCGTTTAAATGAACGGCAAGAACTGAACTCCAGGCTTCATCATCCATCTTGATAAAACTGCTGTCCCTTAAAATACCAGCATTATTGATCACTATATCCACAGTTCCAAAGGCATCCACAGCGGTTTTGATTAAATTTTCACCACCCTCGACAGTTGCCACATTATCAAAATTTGCAACGGCTTCTCCCCCACGCTTCCTGATTGTTTCTACAACCTCTTTGGCAGGAGAATTAGAACCCTTTCCAAAACCGTCCCTTGCACCGCCAAAATCATTTACAACCACCTTTGCACCACGCTTTGCAAGTTCCAGGGCATAAACCCTGCCAAGCCCTGATCCAGCACCGGTTATAACAGCAATACGATCATCAAAACGAATCTCTTCTTTTACTATATCGCCAAACTCAAAAATCCCATTTGTAATAATCTCTTCGCTGGTCTCCATGTGAACTGTTTTCCATAGAGCTTTTCCAGGTTCAATCTCCCAGATCATGGTCTTAACTGGTTCTCCAGGATAAAGGGTTTTGGAAAAACGACAATCCATTTTTCTGACCTTTTCAGGTTCTCCAGGAATAAGGCTCTTTATAAGCGCACGGCATGCAAAACCATGGGTGCAAAGTCCATGCATAATAGGTTTTTCAAACCCCGCCAATTGTGCAAATTCAGGGTCAACATGAAGCTGAAAAATATCGCCGGTTAATCTGTACAACAGGGGCTGATCATCAGAAGGCTCACCCTTAACAACATAATCAGGCTCTCTGTCAGGAAATTCAAAACTTTTTTTAGGAGAGTCAACACCACCAAAACCGCCGTCAAACCGTGAAAAAATTGTTATAATACTTGTGTACAGCTTGTCTCCATTGGAATGAAAAGTGTCAAATTCAGCAATAATAATTGCACCTTTATCTCCTTTATCGTATATATCTGTTACTGCTCCAGTTGTTGTTAAAGTACCTTCCACCGGGATGGGATTATGAAAAATAAGCTGTTGCTCTCCATGGAGAATTCCTGCAAGGTTAATATTTGTAACTTCAGCAACAGTTGTGAGAAAATCAACTTTTAATATTGATGCAATGGAAAAACTTGGTATTACCTTAAGATTTTTTTCATAACAATACTCAAGTTCAGAAAAACCGGCTCCAACACCTAATGCATAGAGTACAACATCTTTCCAGTTGTATTCCTTGGTAACCGGACCAATTTTTTTGCCGATTGAATCCAGGTTCAGCACCATGATACTCCTCCTTAAATAAATTTTATAATTATTTTGTATCTTTGTTTCACTTTGGTGGATAGCCTGTCAGTTAAAGGCAGTGTTGTTTTTCACATATATCAACGTGTATTTGTTAAAAAAACCATACAGAGTAGATCATCAGCAATGTATGACTGAATCATAATCTGTCCTTCAGAAAAAATCACCCAATGCGTTACCGCAATATAGAGATTGAATATCTTCCGGCTGTACATTTGCTTCCTGCATGGCATCTGCTGCTGCCTCACAGAAAACATTGCAGGTGAGAATCTACCCTTTTTAATACTGTTTTTCCTGTTTATTTTAATTATTTAAGGTAGAAATGTATGAAGTCATATGAAATGCACTATAGTAGCTACGCAGTCCCAAATAAACAAATATGGGGCACTGGCCAAACAGTTACATTACTAACCCGAATGTTTACTATCATTCTGCCTAAAAATTGCATTGTAACTCAACTTTTGTCCCTTGACAAATCATAATAAAATAACAATTACATGGAAATGACAAAGTCACACAATTCAGCATTCTTTGCCAAACCTTGTTGTTTAAGTAAAATCCTTTCAATCCTTGACAACCTCCATGTAATGAAAGTAGATATAGTAAAATAATATCGGTTTTAATTATTGAGGAAAACAATGAAAATTCTTCTTACAAACGATGATGGATACAGTACTCCAGGCATTTTGGCATTGTACAAAACGCTTGGATCTTACCACGAAGTTACTCTTATTGCACCAGATAGAGAAAAAAGTGCTGTAAGTCATGGTATCACACTTAATGAACCCATGAGAATTGACAAAGTCAACAACCCCGACCCTAAAGGGACAGGGGCTTTACGCCATCTTTATAAAACAATGAATACGTTGAAGGCAGTCCAGTTACCAGCCACGAACAAACTTCATGCATTAAAATAAGGAAAATTATTAAACTATGACTGCTGTGAAAATTCCATATGACCAATTAAGTCCTGAAGCTCTGAAAGGAATTGTTGAAGAATTTGTAACCAGAGATGGTACTGATTATGGGGAAATTGAAGTATCACTTGAAACCAAATGTATCCAGATACTCAATCAACTTAAATCTGGAAAAACAGTAATTGTTTTTGATCAGCAGTCTGAAACAGCTACTATTCTTAGAAGCGATGATCCTCTATTGAACATCATAACTTCATAACGGCTTAGCCTTAGGGCCATGGAAAAAATAAAATACACCATATGTCTTGTTAAACGCTTTTTTATTCTCAACCTCCCTTATAGGCGGAAGTGGAATTGCTTTTATGTTGATTCTTCTCAGTTCATTTTCAAATATTAAATCAAAAGAGATTCCCCTGACATTTATAATGATTGCAGTGCTTTTCATTGGCAGTGAAGTGGTCTCAACACTGAAAATAGACAGGGTCTCACAATTCAGCCACCTTGCCGGCGGTTTTACAGGAGCTATGTATGGATTCATTAGAAACGGCAGAAGATAAAAAAGGCAGCAGCTTCGGAATCCGTTACTGGCAGGAACGTCTCTTGCAAAACCTGCTTTTTATCTGCGTGATTCTGGGATTTGTGGTCTATTTTCCAAGTGTCGGCCTCTCCATCAAGGAAGATCTCTGGATAATTGCAGCAACAGATACACTCATATATCTTTATGTCCTTTTCCTCTTTTTCTGCCCTGGAATTTCCTATGCCGTGAAAGCCTTCAGTTTCAGTGCCATATCCTACCTGCTCGGCATGGTGCTGCTGTCTGTTCTGGGCCCCTTTGGTGCAGGCCCTGTATGGCTGTTTGCCTTTCCTGTTATTACCGGCCTTTTTCTGGGCTTTAAAATCGGGGCAGCTGCATTGATCATCAATGCCATAACCATCACAGCCACCGGGCTGCTGGTTTTTCAAGGTTTTCTTGAATGGGGCTAACGCATAGTACATGTATAACTAACAAATCTTAATTAAAACTACCTATTTTATAAATTAAATATTTCTGTCATTTTAACTTGACAACAAGCCTAATATAAACTATATTCTTTATAGTTCTTTGAAAAGGTATTGGGGGGTTACACTCTAAAAGCTGAGTGTGTAAAACCTTAAGCTATATTATTAAGTAGCTTAGAAATATTACTGTAGCCGATAACCAAGGTCAGATAATATGTTTAACTCTAAGATACTTAAGTGCTTGCAGTTTTTTTGCAAGCTTTGGTAGATGCACCCATGGAATGCAAATTCCATGCAGTTAACAATCGGTAACATGTATTGGTGATTGTTAAGAAAAATGTATCGGTACACCCGTGATCAACCCCTTTGAAAAATGGGTCGTTACAGGTCTGAATTTTATGCTGCTGAACATCATTGTCGTGTTTTCTGTCACATCCACCCTCAAGGGCCTCCAGCTTTCTTTGAGCAAACTTGCAAAATCAGAAAAAAAATACAAACGAATTTTTGAAAATATCCAGGATATCTATTACGAGGAGGCACTTGACGGCACTATCCGGGAGATCAGCCCTTCCATTGAGAAAATTTCCCAATACTCCCAGACTGATCTGCTTAATAAGCCGTTTCAGGAATTCTATGATGAACCTGAAAAGAGAGAACTCATATGAATCTTGTTTCCAATGCAGCCGAAGCACAGCCCCACGGCGGAA
>JAYEHB010000344.1:0-6725 GCA_034659375.1 Thermodesulfobacteriota bacterium | reverse complement strand
CAGCTAACAGTTAAACCAGCCAGTAGGCCTAAAAGAGCGGTTAAACCTTTTGGGATGGGAGATGTAGTTAAATTTGAAGAAAAGAGATTTGTAGTTAAAGGTATCATGGTTAACTACCTTGGTTTTGCAGGTGAGGAAAAGTATAACAAACCAATGAAGAAAACTCATTTGTTACTGAAAAATCAAGGTATTTGTTGTCTTTAATATTATTAAGTCTTTCTTTTCATACATTTTTGGTCATATTTGTATTAAAAATGGTACTATATGGTTAAAAGTCCTTGCATTAATTGCAAAGACAGAAAAAATATTCCAAAGTGTTTTGACAATTGCCCCCTGCTTGACCAGATCCGGACGATACTTGCAAGGGGGATCTCTTCCCAGGCATCATAATATCGGTCATGAACAAAAAAGGAGCTTTATTTGTTTGAAAATTCCTCAAATTCGTTTATCAAAAAACATCTTTCAAAAGATATTTTTGATAAACTTAAAACGAAAAAAACCAAATCAGGCTTTACCCTGTACCATGCAATAAAATCTGGAATTGAAAACCCTGACAGCTCTGTTGGTATCTATGCAGGAGATAAAGAGACCTATGAAGAATTCTTTGAAATTTTTAATCCTGTAATATCTGATTATCACTCCTTTAAACTCACCAATTTTCACAAATCCGATTTTTCCGTGCCAGATCTCTCAAATCCTGACCCTGAAAAAAAATATATTATTTCCACAAGAATTCGTGTTGCAAGAAATCTTGAAAAACTACCCTTTACAACTAATACATCTTTGAAAGAGAGAAAAGAGGTTGAAAAAAAAGCTGTTAAAGCCTTTGAGCTGCTTGACAATGATCTTTCCGGCAATTTTTTTTCATTTAAAACCATTTCTGACTCCCAACAGAGATCTTTTAGTCAAAATCATATAGGTTTTAATAAAGGAGACAGGTTCCAGGAATCAGCCGGAATAAACAGGGACTGGCCAGATGCAAGGGGTATCTTTATTTCCAATAATGAGAATTTCATTGTATGGATCAATGAAGAGGATCATTTACGAGTAATCTCAATGCAAAAAAATGGAGATATTTCAGAAACCTTTAACCGCCTTTCAAGGGGGATTGCCATTCTTGAAAAAAATCTTAAATTTGCCTTTGATGACCACTTAGGCTATCTTACAGCCTGCCCTTCAAACCTTGGAACTGCCATGCGGGCAAGTGTTCACATCAGACTCCCCAACCTTCAAAAAAAGAAAAATTTATTGGAAGATATTGCTGAAAAATACAATCTTCAAATTCGAGGCACCCATGGTGAAAAAACAGAAGTTAAAGGGGCTGTCTTTGATATCAGCAACAGACAGAGGCTTGGCATAACTGAAAAAGAGTGCATAAAAGCCCTGCATAAAGGTATCTGCACCATTGTGAATCTTGAAAAAGCGTTGCCACCGTTATGATAACACTACCAATTCCTCCCCTTCCTGGAAAAACACCCCCCATGATCATCATAGCTTTGAGTTACTTTGACGTCTGGACTACCAGTCGTTGAAAGATTATTATATGATTATTGAAGGCTGATTGCTAAAAGAGAACGATTATTAATGTTAATATGAGATATTTATGGTTATTTTTTGTTCACAAATCATATCATTGCATTTTTAAAAGTATTACATTGACATTCTTACTATTCTTCTCTATATACACCACCATGATAAAACTATTTGCCACAACAACCACTCTATTGCTTATTTTACTTCCTCTTATTTTCAATATGCAAGCCTCTGCCGGGCAAAGTACCATAGTTGATATGGCCAACCGCAAAGTCACCATATCAAACAAAGTACAACGCATTATTACATCGTTCAAGCCTGCAACTTTGTGTCTCTTTGCCCTGGGACTTGAAAAAAAAATAGTTGGAATAGATACTTCATCCAAACGGGACAAACTGCACAGGGCAATAATGCCTGAAGTTATAAATCTACCGGGAGTGGGCAGCAAATCTTCAGGACTCAATTTTGAAACCATGGTCTCACTCAAACCTGATCTGGTTATCCTTTACGCCCAGAAAGATGGTATTGCCCTTGCAGACAAACTTAAAATAATGAACATCCCCTCAATTATAATTCTGCCCGAAAGTTTTGAAAGCGTGAAAACAACCCTTGGGGTAATTGCCATGGCAGCAGGGGTTCCTGAAAGAGCAGAGCTTGTTGAAAAAACCATGGATTCAGTTTTAGAGCTGGTTAAAAAAAGAATACAAATGCTCTCCATTGATACAAGGAAAACCGGTTATTTTGCATCTCCCAGGGGATTGTTCAGTACTGCCACAGGCAATATGCTCCAGGATGATATCTTTACAAGATCGGGAATTATTAATGTTGCCCATGATCTTAAAGGATATTTTCAGGATATATCCCCTGAACAGTTTATTAAATGGAATCCGGATATTATCATTCTTTCCCAGCATATTAGCAGTCGTGTATTTAAAAGGCTGGAAAACCCTGCCATTAAAACAGTGAATGCCATTAAATCAAAAACTGCTTACAGATTTCCATGTAATCTGGCACCCTGGGATTTTCCATCACCACTTTCTGCCATTGGAGTGCTGTGGCTTGCCAGCAAAACATATCCTGAACTTTTTGAAGATATAAACATAAATAGAAAAATTGATGATTTTCATAAAACTCTTTTTGGCAAAACATTTACACAGATGAATGGAAAAACAGATGAGCAGATATTTTAATTTTTTTTCATGTTTTTTTTTGTAAAAGGATTAATTAACCAGTTACAGGTTCTGGTTTATATTTTAGGGAACAATAAAAAATTGAAGGCTATTTCCATTTATCAATTAAACAGAAAAAAAACATTTATCTATTTTCTGACAGGAACTCTTGTTCTTCTCTTTTTCATATCTATCGTTACTGGAAGAGTTAAAATAAGTATATCAGAAATATTGTCCATATTTAAAATAGTTTTCTCGGGAGATAATTTTTCAGAATCACTTACCTCAAATCAGCTTGTATTCTGGTGGATCAGATTACCAAGATGTATCATGGCTGTTATTGTGGGCATGGGACTTTCCGTGTCAGGAGCAGTTTACCAGGCTCTATTCAGAAACCCCCTTGTATCTCCTGACATTCTTGGTGTGGCAGCAGGATGCACATTTGGTGCAGCATTGGGCCTTATTCTTCCTGTAGAATCCTTTTCCCTGGTCCATATTCTGGCATTTGTATTTGGTATTATTGCTGTTTCCATGTCCATGGGCATTGCGAAACTCATTGCTGTTAAACCAGTTATAGTGCTTGTTTTGGCCGGTATGGTTGTTTTATCCTTTTTTAATGCTCTTTTAATGATTCTTAAATACTTTTCCGATCCCTATGATGAACTCCCAAACATAGTGTTCTGGATAATGGGCAGCCTTACAAGGGTAACATGGCATGATGTTTACACAGCTCTCCCTGTCACAGGATGCGGTCTTGTTCTTTTCATGCTTTTGAGGTTCCGGCTCAACATTCTCTCCCTGGGTGATATTCAGGCAAAATCCCTTGGAATGAACCCTTCTATTTTCAGAATAACTCTTATTGCTGCAAGCTCTTTTATTGTTGCCATGACCGTTGCAACCTGCGGCCAGATATGCTGGATTGGCCTGATCATCCCCCACATGGCAAGAACGATTGCAGGGCCGGAACATGAAAACATGATTCCTGTAACTGCACTTTTAGGTGCCATATTCATGCTGACAGCCGACATGGCAGCAAGATCCATAACAAGTGCGGAAATTCCGGTGGGAATAATAACAGCTCTTACCGGTGCTCCAATATTTGGTTTTCTGCTGTATAAGAACAGGGGCAGCGGATGGCTGTAAAACTTGAATGCAGATCAATAAATTTCAGGTATGGGAAAAAAGAGATTCTCAAGAATATATCTTTTAAAGTTGAATCAGGAAATTTCTGTGCCATTCTTGGAAGAAACGGTTCCGGCAAGACAACCTTGCTCCACACTCTCAATGGCATAAACAGACCATTTTCAGGAAACGTTTTAATTAACAGCCGGGAGACTGCCTTAATGTCTCAAAAAAATATTGCACAACATATAAGCCTTGTTCCCCAGGAGCATATTGAAATCTTCCCGTTTAAAGTGCTGGATGTTGTGGTCATGGGAAGATCCCCTTTTCTTAAAATAACCGCAACTCCCGGGGCAAAGGAGTATGAGCTTGCTTTAAATGCATTGAAAATACTTAATGCTGAAAAACTTGCAGCCAGCAATTTCAACACTATTTCAGGTGGAGAGAGACAGATTGCACTGCTTGCCGCAGCCCTTGCCCAGACCAGCGAAATAATGCTCCTTGACGAACCAACAAATCATCTTGATTTTAACAATCAGTATCACCTTCTCTCAACAATAAAGCAGCTCTGCCGGACAGAAGGTTTAAGTGTGATTGCCTCCATGCATGACCCCAATATGGCAATGCTCTTTGCTGACCAGGTGATTATGATGAAAAACGGAGAAATTATAACAGATGGAAAAGCTGAAACAATAATGACAAAAACCAATATTGACAGACTATACGAGTTAGATACAGCTGAAATCGATCTATCTGAAAAAAAACGATTATTTATACCTGCCAATGTTTTATAACCGGCATGGCCGGAGCATGGTATCTCTAATCGGCCACAACAAAGAATGAAAATCCATGATTACAGTCGTTTGAACGGAGTTTCATATAACCGGCATGGCCGGAGCATGGTTACCGCATCGGCCACAACAAAGAATGAAAAATATAAAAATTCAGGAAAGGATATGTCAAATTCATTAAAAAGAGTGATCATCACCGGGGAAAAACAGTCCGGCAAATCAACTCTTGCAGCACAACTTGCCGCTGCTTTAAAAGATAAAAATGTTAAAATTGCAGGAATTATAGCAAAGGGCATCTGGAAAAATAATATAAGAGAAGGATTTAACTTAATGGATCTGAAAACCGGTAAATCATACCCTTTGGCAAAACGCATGGAAAAACCAGGAAAAAACTCCATAACCGGCTTTGAATTTTTAGAAACCGGGATTGCAGCAGGTTCACGGGCATTAAATCTTGAGCAATGCCAGGATGCCGATGTAATCTTTGTTGATGAAATAGGCAGGCTTGAAATTAAAAGCCTTGGCTGGTCTTTGTTGCTTGCCCCTGTTCTAAGCATTCAATCAGCAGCCCATATCTGGATTGTCAGAAAAAAATTTGTAAAAGAGATCTGCAGCATCTGGAAAGTTGAACATACAGAAATTATTAATGTAGATGACAAAAACGCCCTTAACAGGCTTAAAAAAATCTGAGTGTGAGGGGTCAGCCTGCGTTATTGTCATTATCTATAACTGCCATGGGCAGCCTTGGTGGTCTGGTCTAAGTCTGCACACAACAAATGATGAAGGGCAACCACAGGGGGTTGCCCCTACGTTTGCCAGGACTTTCATATAAACGCAGGCCTGACCCCATTTTCAAACTGACCCCATTTTCAAAAACTTGATCATCGAGAAAAAGGAACGATAATATTGGAAAAAACAGCACCATTATACATATACATAAGTCTGATCACCTCTTTTTCAATGGCATTAACAATGCTTGTACTAAATAAAAAATTTTTAAAAGATATTGCTTCCCATGCAGGAAAACTTTTCAGCCTTACAGGAGTTATAATAATTATTATTCTGGAACATCGACTCCCTTTATTTGGTTCTTTTGAATCAGTCCTCTATATATCTTTTATATTATCTATTTTTGAATCCTTCCCAGAAAAAGAGTTATCAGCATCAAGGGAGAAATCCATATCCATACATCTATATATAATGATCCTGATTATTCTGCTGTTCCAAATTAATAAACCCATGGAATTCAACCATGACTTTTTTATGTACGGGAATATATGGGTTAATGTCTTTTTTAACCTGAGACTCACGGCTGCAGCCTTTTTCATCTACGCTGCAATCCTTTTTTGCAATGGGGCATGGAACAGCAGCTCAAACAGCAGAGCAGAAAAAGATTATTTAATGAGAAAAGGACGTAATTTGCTTCTAACAGGAGTCACAATTTACCTTGCAAGTGAATGGGCTGGCTCTATATGGTGCCTTGACTGGCTGGGGGATTCATGGAGATGGAGCAAAGGATTTTTTAAAGCATCAATTGTTTTCCTCCTTGTAATGACATCATTGCACCTGCCCCCTTTTTTAAGACACCCCTTTTTCAAACATGGTGAAACAACCAAAGCAATTTTTGGCTCACTGCCGGGAATATTCATGCTGTGGATGATCTTTCACCACTAACCAAAACATGGAGATAACATGATCCAGAAAATCTCTTCCATAAGAGTAACATTTATAACACTGATAATAATGCTGCTCCTTTTGGGAACAGGCATAATACTGAGCTTTATTCCTCAATATGAAAAGAGCATTAAATTGATGAATAAAGCAATTATTTACATATGGCTGAAAAACAACTGGCAGGACAATCTTGTATTAACATCATGGTTTTTATCAATAACCATTACTGCCGGGATTTTATTCATAAACACTTTTTTCTGCACCATAACAAAACAACTGCTCTCAGCTGTTAAAATCCCTAACCTGCGGAGATGGTCATTTTTCATTCTTCATTTTTTATTTCTAATTGTTCTTGCCTGCCACGGCATTACAATGATAGCAGGCCACAAAAACAGCAATATTATTCTCCATAAAGGAGACTCATATTTATTTAACA
>JAYEHB010000343.1:0-6728 GCA_034659375.1 Thermodesulfobacteriota bacterium | reverse complement strand
CCATAAAAATGGAAGCACCTTTGTAAGAAGCAGGCATTATGATCATAGATTTGATTCTTTACAGAGTTTTTATAAATATAAGGTTGTTGATATACCACATAAGATGTCAGTTCATCATATGATGGCCCATAAATTTTTAAAGGAGCTGGGACTTAAGCCTGGTGTTCCAGGAAAAAAATCCATTAATGTCAGGTTTGAGGTTGTGCCGCCTATTAAAATGCCTGGAATTATGAAAGAGAATGAAGATGTAGCAGGATTTATGGTTGCAGAACCCATTGCCACAAAAGCCATTGTAGGGGAGGTAGGAAACCTTGAATTTCTGTCTGCTGCACGGTGGGATGATCATCCCTGCTGTGTTGTGGCCATGCAGGATGATTTTATTGAAAAGTACCCGGATGCTGCAAACGAGTTTGTGTCTCTTTTGGCTGAAACAGGAAAATATATAGAGGATGATAAAATAAGGGCTGCCAATATTGGTGTGAAATTTCTTGATCCTGAAGGTAAGATCGGTCTTAATCCAGAGGTATTGAAAAAGGTCTTTTCCCAGCCCCAGGCCATAACATGGAATAATCTCTATCCTGTGTTAGATCAACTGGATACAATTCAGAGGTATATGCATGATGTCATGGAAATTGGAAAGATTATTGATTTGGAAAAGTTTGTAGATATAAGTTTTGCCAATGAAGCCTGTAAGTAAAGGTTTTGTATTAGTTGTTTTAAAGTGCTTTTGTTGGGGTAACTGGCTGATTTTTTTGATAAAAAGCTGATTGGCTTCAACTCCACTTTAAGTGGTGAATTTGATAATTTTTTAATTTTGTTGGAGGTTTTTATGAAAGTAACAGATCCAAATGTTATCAGAACCGGTGAAAAGGAATTGATAGATGCGGTAAAGCAGGATCTTGACTGGGACGCTGTTAAAGAGATCATAAGAAAAAGAATCAGCATGAGATCCCTGAAAGCCAAAGATGGAGAAATTATTGTACATAATAACAAAATTGCCTTTAGGATTGATCTTGAGCTTAATATGCCTGTCAGTCTCATGTTTGACAGGGATGGGAATTATATTTCAGAAAAAGAGAGTGATGCAGAATTGCCTGGAGAAGATTCTGCCCTGGTGTTAGAAGAAGAAAATACCATGTCCGAAAAATCTGCTCTGGTGTTAGGAGAAGAAGATACCATGTCCGAAGAATCTGCTCTGGTGTTAGATGAAGAAAATACCATGTCCGAAAAATCTGCTCTGGTGTCAGGAGAAGAAGATACCATGTCCGAAAAATCTGCTCTGGTGTTAGATGAAGAAAATACCATGTCCGAAAAATCTGCTCTGGTGTTAGATGAAGAAAATACCATGTCCGAAAAATCTGCTCTGGTGTCAGGAGAAGAAGATGCCGTGTCTGAAAAATCTGCTCTGGTGTTAGGTGAAGAAGATGCCGTGTCCGAAGATTCTGCTCTGGTGTTAGGTGAAGAAGATACTCTGTCAGAAGATTCTGCTCTGGTGTTAGATGAAGAAGATACCATGTCAGAAGAATTTGCTTCGGTGTCAGAAGCAGATGGTCTTGTAACTGCAGATCAAATGGATGAGAGTCTTTCTGATGCAGATAGTGCAGATGATGCAGAAAAAGTAGAAAACACTTCTCTTAATGCAGATGAAGATTTAGGAGAGCTTGATCTCTCAGATTTTGAGGATGAAGATCTGGATGAAGATCTGGATGATATCTTAAAGGAGAGCAGGGAGTTCTGGGAGCAGAAAAAAGAGGAATAAGGAGAGGAGGAATATTATGGGTGAAGCATCTGACAATGGGGTAGAAGCAATAAATATTGAAGAGCTCATGGAGATAATGGATAATGATGATGAGCTTATTAATGAATGTTTTCATGATTTTCTTGAGGAGTTACCGGTTCTTTTTAAGGATTTGAAAAGTGCAGTTGTAAATAAAAATTCTTCCAGGCTTAACAGCACTGCCCACAGCCTCAAAGGAACTTTAAAATATCTTGCTGCTGAAACAGCGGCAGATACAGCATACCGGCTTGAACTGGCTGGTAAAGAGAATGATTTTGTAAATGTTGGGCAGGATTTGGAACAACTTTTGCATGAGTGCCGGCAGATTGAACTGTTTATTAAAAATTATAAAAATTAGTTGAATAGCATTGACTCTTACACATTCATTTAAAAAAATTAAGGCAATTGGTCTCTCTTCTGGTGGTCTTGACAGTATTCTATCTGCTCTGATGCTGCAAAGAGAGGGGATTGATGTTACATGGGTAAGTTTTAAAACTCCTTTTTTTTCTCCTGATGCAGCCATCAAAGCCTCTGACAATACAGGCATTCCCCTTAAAATTATAGATATTACAGACGATTATCTTACCATGCTTGAAAACCCAAAAGCAGGGTATGGGAAGAATATGAATCCATGCATGGATTGTCATGTCATGATGTTTTCAAAGGCAGGAGAGATCATGAAGCAGGAGGGGTTTGATTTTCTTTTCAGCGGAGAGGTTGCAGGCCAGCGTCCCAAATCCCAGAATAAGAATGCCATGAGATATGTGGAGAAAAATTCAGGCTTTGACGGGTTTATCCTCCGTCCCCTGAGTGCAAAGATTCTTCCCCGGTCAATTGCTGAAAAGCAGGGCCTTATTGATCGTGAAAAACTCTGTTCCATTTCAGGCCGTTCAAGAAAGATTCAGCTTCAGATGGCAAAAGAATTTGGTGTAAAAGATTTCCCTGCTCCTGCCGGTGGATGTCTTCTTACAGACCAGAACTTTTCCAACAGGCTTAAAGATCTTATGTCTGGCAACAAAAAGTATGAAATAAGAGAACTCTATCTTTTAAGGCATGGCCGTCATATTAGACTGGATGGAAGAACAAAAGCTGTTGTGGGAAGAGCAGAAAAAGATAATGACAATATTTTGAAATATTATCAAAAAGACAAGGATATTCTGATAAAACACGCCTCCCTGCCGGGACCTGCAATGCTTATTACATCAGGAGCCGGCGGGGAGATGGTGAAAAAAGCTGCATCCATCTGTGCAGGTTATACAAAAACAAAACCCAGCGACCCTGCTGTGATGAAAATAGAGTCTTTTGCGGGTTGTGAGATGATAACAGTTCCAGCCATTGCTCCCTCCACCATAAAAGATCTAATGATTTAACAATTTGTAATTCAACTTTCTGACCTTGATTTGACAGGTCAAAGTGTTAATACCATATCGGCACGCAGCGTTCACTTCGCTGAACTGTAAGCGTTTACTTAGGGGCTGCATATGCAAGGAGGTGGGCACGCAGTCGTACTTTTGTACTTCAAGTGTCCGACTACGTAAGATGCGGTGCCCTGTGAACGCTTACGAAAATTTTCCTTTTAACTGGCCGCAGGCTGCTGAGATATCGTCCCCTTTGCTTTTTCTGATTATGGCTGTCATATTGCTGTCCAGAAGTATTTGAAGAAAATGGCTTATTGCAGAAGGGGAGGGGCGTTTAAAATTACTTTTTTCATGCTCATTAAAGGGGATCAGGTTTATCTTTGCCTTTATGGGTGCTAACATTTTTACAAGGCGTTGTGCGTCCCTGTCTGTGTCGTTAAGATCCTTGATCAGAATATACTCAAATGTGATCCTGTTCCTTGGTTTTGTTTTAAAAGTGCGGCATGCCTCAAGCAGCTCTTTAATGGGATATTTTTTATTGATGGGCATGATCATGGAACGGGTCTTGTCATCGGTTGCATTAAGGGAGATGGCAAGATTGGTAAAGGTATCCATGTTAAGTCTTTTGATTTCAGGGACTAATCCGCATGTTGATATTGTAACACGCCTGGGAGAGAATTTAAGCCCATAGTCACTGTCGGTTATTATGGAAAGAGATTTGACCACAGCATCGTAATTTGCAAGGGGTTCTCCCATTCCCATGAATACAATATTGGAAAGGGTTGCAGTTTTGTCCCCGACCCTTTTGCCAAGTATCTTTCCAGCATCTCTTACCTGGGAGACAATTTCAGCAGATGTAAGATTGCGCTGAAATCCTCCCTTTGCTGTGAGACAGAACCTGCAGGCCTGGGCACATCCGACCTGGGAGGAGATGCAGAGGGTAAAGCGTTTTTTCCCAGGGATAATGACAGCTTCAACATGTCTGTTATCACTGAGGCGGAACAGGAGTTTTTCCGTTCCATCAACAGACATTTCAGAATTTTCAAGTACAAGTCTTGAAATGGAGAAATTCTTTTTCAGTATCTCCCTCATATCCTTACCAATGTCTGTCATTTCATCAAAATCATCTGCCTGGTGCAGGTATAGCCATCTAAAAATTTGTACTGCTCTAAAGGGCTTGATTCCATTCTCTTCACACCATTTAGCAAGCTCTTCTCTTGAAAATTCTTTAATATCTTTCATCTAATAATGTCCCAAAATCTGGTATTTTTTTAACATAAAAGCTTCTCAAATGGAAAATAGGGCATCCTTCATAAGTACTTTACACTTTCTGGAGTCACTTCCTATTTAATAGGGGTTTCCCCAAAAGAGTGTAAAGTACTTTTGAGGTGATATGAAGGATGCCGAAAATAGAATAAAAAGTCTGACTCAACTCAATTTGAGAAAATATTTATAAAACAACCTGTCAGCATAACATAATAGTCGTCCAGGGTAAACAGCGAAGTTACCCTGGGCAAAATCAGGGTTAATGGGGCTGAGTTATTGCTGTGTTAAACTATAATTTTCTTGACTTATCATGAAATTTATATTAGTTTCAACAATTTTAATTCATATGGATTACAGTTTCTCATTAAGTAAGGGTCTATTTTAAGTAAGGGTCTATTTTAAGTAAAGGTCTATTTTAAGTAAGGGTCTATTTTGTATGTTTGACAATTTAAGTGATAAGCTTAACGCTGGGTTTAAAAAGCTGAAAGGCCGTGGAACTCTTACAGAGAAGAATATTGAGGAAGGTTTGAAACAGGTTCGCATGGCTCTTCTTGAAGCTGATGTGAATTACAGGGTTGCAAAAAAAGTTATTTCAGATATAAAGGAGAGAGCGTTAGGACAGGAAGTGATGCAAAGCCTCTCTCCCGGGCAGCAGGTCATAAAAATTGTTTATGACGAGTTCTCTCAAATGATGGGTTCTTCCCATGAAGGTTTGGAGCTTGACAAGAAAGTGCCGGCTTCGATTATGCTTGTTGGCTTGCAGGGTTCTGGTAAGACCACAACAGCGGGTAAACTTGCCCTTTATTTGAGAAAAAAAGGTAAAAACCCTTTTCTGGTGCCTGTTGATGTTTATCGGCCTGCAGCCATAGATCAGCTTAAAAAGATCGGAAGCCAGCTTGGTGTGCCTGTTTTTCCGTCAACTCCTGACATGGAACCTCTGGAAATATCTCTTCAGGCAGAAAAAAAAGCCCTGGAGCAAGGGTGTGATGTCATGCTCATTGATACAGCAGGAAGACTGCATGTTGATGAAGAACTCATGGCAGAGCTTGGCAGGATTAAAAAAGGTCTCAAACCCTCAGAAATACTTCTGGTGGCTGATGCCATGACTGGTCAGGATGCAGTGAATATTGCCGGATCATTTGATAAAACTCTTGATCTAAGCGGTGTTGTCCTTACCAAAATGGATGGTGATGCAAGGGGTGGTGCTGCTCTTTCCATAAAAGCAGTAACAGGGAAGCCCCTTAAATTTATAGGCGTTGGTGAAAAATCTACTGCTCTTGAGCCTTTTCATCCTGAACGGATGGCTTCAAGAATTCTTGGCATGGGGGATACGCTCTCATTCATTGAGAAAGCCCAGGAATCTGTGGACCAGAGCAAAGCAGAAGAGCTTGAAAAAAAGCTTAAAAAAAATCAGTTTACCCTTGAAGATTTCCGGGATCAGATGGCAACAATAAAAAAGATGGGGTCAATCAAGGAACTCATGGGCATGATACCTGGAATCAATAAAAAACAGCTTAAAGGCATAAATGCTGATGAAAAGGAATTTGTGAAAATTGAGGCTATTATAAATTCCATGACTCCTGACGAGCGCAGAAATCATGGGATAATCAAGGGAAGCAGGAAAAAAAGAATTGCAAAGGGAAGCGGTTTGAATGTCCAGGATGTGAACAAGCTTCTTAAGAGTTACACCCATGCAATGAAGATGGTTAAAAAGCTTAATAAAGGCGGCATGCGGTCTTTAAAGGGCATGATGGGGTAGTAAAGATAAGGTGAGCGTTTACAGGCATTCACCTTGCACAGCCTTTTGTACTTGAAGTACATAAGTACGTCTGCGTGCCTATGTCTTGCCTGACCCCGATAGGGTTTTGAGACTTTGACCGGTAAAATTAAGGTCAGAAAGTTGAGTGAATAATTACAAAATTAAGATTGGCAAGGAGAGAAAAGAGAGATGGCAGTAAAAATAAGATTGGCAAGACGTGGCGCAAAAAAGAAGCCTTTTTACAGAATCGTGGCGGCTGATATTGAGTCACCAAGGGATGGAAGATTTCTTGAAATTCTTGGAACCTATGATCCAATGGTGGAACCTGCAGCCGTTGAATTAAGAGAGGATAGAATTCAACACTGGATGCATGAAGGTGCAATCCCCACGACAACAGTAAAAAATTTGCTCAAGAAAAAGGGTTTTAGTCCAAATCCAGCATAAACTACCGCTACCCTAAAGGGATAGCGGCTTTTTAAAAAGCTGCAATACCTGTAGAGTAGTAGCTTTTGAAAAATCTTCGGATTTTGAGAAAGCCTGAGTTTACCAGACTCAGGCAGGAGAAATC
>JAYEHB010000342.1:0-6738 GCA_034659375.1 Thermodesulfobacteriota bacterium | reverse complement strand
CTGACTTGTTATCGCAGTTTCCAAAGCATTACTTGCTTTCACGTATGAAATAACCGACATTATACCTAAACAGAGAATGGTAGCAGTTACGGTAGGAATGATGAATTTCTTTTTTAAGCTGAGTATCATGAAAAATTTCCTTTAATTTGTATTGTAACTAACAAATATATCAGTTATCAAGTAGTTTAAACTTATTATTTTTGGGGTTCTTAACTCCGCATTCTAAGTTATTTCTTATTTTTATTGTATTGCTTATAAATCATAAAATGTGTGCAATGAAAAGAAAAATTTCAATTATATGAATTAGATGATGGCCATATCTGGATATTCTGATACAAAATAAGAAAGATTTACATTATAAGCCGAATATTTACGAAAGATTGACTAAAATCCATTGGAGTAGATGATGAAATCATATGTAAGGGCTGTTGAACCAGCACCAAAAAAGCTTGTGCAAGATGGGCTGTTTAAATTTGGAACATTTAATACTCCCTTTGAGACCATCAACCCTTTAGATGCCAGCCATCCTTTACCGATTCGTGTTCCTGATATCTTCAAGAACCTTAGGTTAAAGGAGTGGGAAGCTTTTCAGTTTGGAAACCGGGATTATTTTATTCTGGCAGCAGTGTATAATGCTAAAATGCTGGGGCTTGTTCAGATTGTGGTTGTGGATATTAAAAATGAGAAAAAATATATTTTTGAAAAAAAGCTCTTTCCGTGGAAATTGAAAGTGGGAAATGGTTTGAACAACAATATCACCTGTTCACATGGGGATGGTTTTTCATTTTTTATCCACAACCATCTAAATCAGGGAAGAATTCGTCTTTTCATAAACACCCGGGGGCAAAAAGGTGGGCCTGATCTCTCATGCAGTGTGGAGGGTGTTCACGAAAAAGGAGTCTGTACGCCAATTACCATTTGTCAGCCTTTTGGGAGAAACAGGGCACTCTACTCCCACAAAGCCCTTGTGCCACTGACAGGGAGTCTGTCCATTGGGGAAAAGAGAGTTCATTTCCATGAAAAATCTGGATTTATGATAGTTGATGATCACAAGGGGTATTATCCTTTTACCATGAAGTACGACTGGGTAACCACCGGAGGGTACAATGATCAGGGAGTGCTGATTGGTTTTAATTTAACTGACAATCAGGTGAAGAACCACTATCTGTACAATGAAAATTGTCTCTGGATTCACGGGACAATGCAGCCCCTCCCACCCATAAGGGTTCAGCGTCCTGACGGCACTCTTGGTACCTGGATAATCAAAGATGATTACAACCGTGTGAATCTAAAATTTCATCCGGTGATTGACAATAGAATCGATATTAATGCCGTTGTTGTGAAAACCAGATACAGGGCGCCCTATGGCTGGTTTGAAGGTTTTATTGTGGATGAATCCGGGGAACATATCAGTTTTGACAGGTTTTTTGGTGTGGGCGAGAAAAAATTTGTCCAATCCTAACATGAAGGTCACTATTTTAAGTAAATATTTACTATCTTAAATCTGGATATTAAACAAATTACAGGTGTTGTTCCAGATTTTTTCAGACAGTGGTGCAGGATCTCTCTCTTTGAGCTGGGCAAGTTTTGTCATGACAGACTTGACAAATGCAGGTTCATTTCTTCTGGTTTTGTTTTTCTGGGGGGCTGGTGTTAGATAGGGTGCATCTGTTTCAATGACTATGCGGTCTTCAGGTATCATCACTGCAAGTTCCCTTAAATAAGCTCCCCTCTGCTTTATGGTGAGAATTCCTGTTATTCCAATATAGTATCCAAGGTCAAGGTATCTGAACATCTCTTTTTTTGATCCGCTGAAACAGTGGACAACTCCCTGGGGCTTTTTAAAGCTGAATTCCTGGATAATTTCAAGAAATCTTCCCTTTGAATCGCGTTCGTGGAAGATGATAGGCAGGTCAAGGGCATCAGCCGCCTCCATCTGTTTTTTAAGCCATTTTTCCTGGACAGGGGCAGGTGAGAACATTCTGTTGAAATCAAGACCTATTTCACCCCAGGCCTTTACGCAGGGGTTTTTTGCAAGGCTCTTGAGCTCTTCAATGGTTTGATCTGAGCACTCTTTGGCATCATGGGGATGGATTCCAACGGCAGTAAAGAGATTGTCGTGGCCTGCTGCAAGTCTGATTGCTTTTTTAGTGGTTTCAACGCTTATACCTGCAATCATTATAGCCTCAACTCCAGCATCCCCGGCACGCTGGAGCACATCTTCAAAATCATCATCAAAACAGGTGTCATCAATATGGGAGTGGCTGTCAAAGAGCTTCATAAAATATTATCCTTTTGCAAAAAATTATAAACCAAAACATTTACATTATATTGAGATTTAAATCAAGTAAATAAGCAGCAGTTCTTATGGTTTCTTTTACATAAAGAGACAGAGCAAATGAGAGTTTTCATGAGGAGACAGTTTCAGAATATGGATTCTATTGCAGATTTCTCATTGAATAGTTTGTATTTTTTTATAAATTTTCTTTGATTTTTTCATTATCGTTGCTATCTTTAAATTTGTAACTGTTCACAGTCAATTTGCCGAATTGTAAGGGTTTACAGGGTGCTGCAGATGCAAGACGGTGGGCACGCAGACGTACTTCTGTACTTCAAGAGCCCGACTACGCAAGGTGCAGTGCCCAGTGAACACTTACTTAAGTTTTAAATCTGGTTTATAAACAAGCATAATATGAGTTAAAGGATAAAGAGTGAAAGAGTTAAAAGGATCACAGAGAAAATATTTAAGGGGCCTTGCCCATAATCTGAAACCATCAGCTTTTGTGGGGCAGAAAGGGCTTACAGATGCACTTGTTAATGAGGTTAATCAAGGGCTTGATGCAAGTGAACTCATCAAAGTGAAATTTGTTGATTACAAGGAAAAGGGAGTTAAGACAGCACTTGCCATTGAGATTGCAGAGGCTACTAAATCTCATCTTGCAGGCTTGATAGGCCATATTGCCATTTATTACAGAGAGCATAAAGATTTTGAAAAAAGGGTGATAACTATTCCATAACAGTTTTTGTAACCGTTAAGGGTCACGGAAATTAATCAATCTGCACAAACGGCGCAGAATTTTAACTTGTCTTCAAGGTGCACTAAAGGGAGCATATTGAAATATGTGCCCTTTGGTGCAACGCCCAAGACGAGTTAAAAGGCAAGCCGGATTGTAGATTTATTTTTTGCCTGCTATTGCGGGGCCAGATACCTTCGGTTCGTGCAAGGTTTCTTCCTTATTTTCTTCATTTATTTGCGTAAGCTATGAAAAATGACTTGTTGTTTTCTCCATAGGGATTTACTTTAAACCGTTGACTTTTGTCCGTACCCCCTAAAGGGTAACCTAAAGGTCAGAAACCAGAAACTAAAACCCATGGCTTTAGTTTTGGGATATGACTGCCTTCTGGCAATTATTGTTAAATAATTGATACTCAACGAAGGGATAGGGGTTTTACGCCATCTTTATAAAACTAAACGGCCGGTTGTTCTCACAGTGAATGGCAAAGCTGAAGCTGTTCTACTAACCGCAAAGGAATATGAAAAAATTACAAAAGCCTTTAATTTGCTTAAGCTTCTATCCCCGGCAGAGGAAGAGATAAACAATAACCGTTATCAAGAAGCAAAAAAATTCTTCAAGGAATTTAAACGTGACAGAAACATATCAGGTTAATTTAACTCAACAAGCACAAAATGATTTAGAACAAATTTTTTATTATATTGCGGATGACAGCATAGGCAAGGCTGAAAATTTTATTCTTCAACTTGAAGAAAAAATTTATTCTCTTGAAGTTTTTCCCCATCGAAACGCATTGATATCTGAGAATGAGTTCTTTGGCACTGACTACCGGCATCTAATTTATAAAAAATATCGGATAATTTACCGAATTGTTCAAAAATCAGTTTGGGTTCTGGCTTGTCCAGGTTAGGGTATGCCGGTTACGTGTGACCTTCAGGTTTCTATGAAACTCTGGATAACCGGCACGGCCGGAGCGTGGTTACTGCATCGGCCACAACAAAGAATGAAAGTCATTTGATTGCAAATAGTTGGAAGGACTTTCATATAAACTAAACCGTAGTTTCATGCTTTGTTGTGGGCAGAACGATATGTAACGAGCTCTGCCCGTGGCAGTTATACAATCCCGCCATTTATTCCAAGTACCTGTCCTGTTATGTATGCAGCCCCGTCAGAACATAGGAAGAGAACTGCTGCAGCTACTTCTTCCGGTTTTCCTAAGCGTCCTGCCGGTATGGATTTTGATATCTCTTCTAACGGAAGCCCCTCTATCATGTCTGTTTCAATAAATCCTGGTGCCAGGCAGTTTACTGTTATGTCTCTTTTTGCTATCTCTTTGGCAAGAGCTTGTGTTGCACCTATTAATCCTGCCTTGGATGCTGAATAATTGACTTGCCCGGCCATTCCCACCTGACCCGATGCAGATGATATATTTATAATTCTTCCAAATCGTTTTGGGAGCATATTTTTTGCAATGAGTCTTGTTACATTAAAGAAACCTGTCAGATTTGTATCAAGGATATTTTGCCAGTTTTTTTCTTTCATCCATACCATGAGCATGTCGTCTCTGATCCCGGCATTATTTACAAGTATGTCTATCCTGCCCTTTTCTTTAAGTATTCTCTTTACTGCGTCTTCCGATTTCTCTTTGTCTCTTACATCAAAACAGAGCAGCTTACCAGCCCCGTTTTTATCTTCTATCTCCCTAAGGGTTTCTTCTGCAGCTGTTTTGTTGGAGGCGTAGTTAATGTATACAAAACGCCCTGACTCAGCAAGAGCTATGGCAATTGCACGACCTATACCTCTGCTTGCACCTGTTACCAGGGCAATCTGTTTTGTCATATCTACTTTTTCAGTCATAATATCTCCCCATTATCTAAAGTTTTTGTAACCGTTCTCAAGATATATAGGCTCTCCTGCTGTCAACTATAGCCAATTTCGCATGACTTCATACCATCTTTTAATTATTTAAGGTAGAAATGTATGAGGTCATATGAAATGCACTATACCTGTGTTTTTCCGAGTTGTAAGCGGTTACCGTTTTTTAATATCAATGTTGCATTAATCCCGCCAAATGCAAAATTACTTGTCATGACCATATTTACGTTTTTTTCAATTTTATCTTGTATAATGCTATGTGAGCAGGCCAAAATGGGCGAATATGGGGTGCTGACCGAATATTTACACTCTTATTGATAATCTGGTTGTTGATCCAGCAGTATAACTACCCTGCATTCTCTCATGATAGTGTAATGCTCAATGGCTTTTTCTATTTTTTCAGCATCAGACCAGGTTATTACAATGGTGGAATTACTCTCCCGGCCTTTTCTTAAGCCTTTTATTACAAGGGGATTTGTACCTGCTCTTTCTGTTTTAAGGGCGATATCCATGCTGCAAATGTATTTGCAAACACCTTGCTGAACAGCATATTCCCTGCTGATAAACAGAGAACTGTATATTTCATCTCCTTGTTCGCTTACAATGACAGGATAGATAACAGGCTGGAACTCAAGACCTCTGGCATCTATTACAAGTCCTGTATATTCAGTTTCCGGGTCTCTTTCCCCAGGCTCTGATTTCCTGTACTCTATTGTTGGGATCTGGATGATTTCATTTGGCAGAACAAGTTGCAAAAATCCTCTTAATATGCATGTCTCAAGGGTTACTTCCATGGAACGGTCTGAGGCATAGTGCTGCTCTGCAATAATTGCATTTGTGGCAATTTTTTCAATGCCTGCCATTATTGTATCTTGTGATGCGATATGCTGGTCAACGCTTTTTTCAGAATTTAATCTTATTGTTTTTAAAATGGATATGAGATGTTTGCTGGCATCAGCTTTGGCTGCACTAAGTATATATTCAGATGCCTGGCTCATTTTTTTTTCAGGGGGAGCAGCTTTCCCCTTTGCCTGAACTTTTCCTGTGGTCCAGTTTACAGTTCCATGTTTAAATTGTGTGATGCAGCAAGTGCCCTCTGTGGTCTCTGCAGATGCAGTTGACAAGATGCAGGTTACATAGAGGAATATAAACAATACAATATTATTAGAGCGTGCCAGAATGTTGTTCATGATTTTCCATATATGAATAAACATGGTTGAGAGCTTTTTCAAGCTCTTTTGACTGGGGCATGGTTGAGGCTATTTTATCAATAAATTTTTTCTTTTTTGCCCTGGCAATTGACCAGGAAAAATTCAAATCAAATATCCAGCTTATCTGCATGAGTTTCAGATCATTTAATCTTTTTATCATATTAGTTCTTACAAATTGTTTCTGACAAACAGCCTCAACAGCCTTTAAAGATATTTTATCATCATCAGCAAGCCCGAGGTTTATAGCTTTTTCATTATCTGCTTCAGGGGCTGCATAATGGTTTGTAACCACTCTCCATATATCTAATTTATCAGCATCCCTGAGAAGGCGGATAAAGAACAGACTTGTTTCATCTTTTCCCCTTGGAAGATCAGCAGCATTATGAAATTTTATGGAGTTCTTTATAAGCTCTTTTTCATCATTTGTGCAAAATGCAAGCATGTTCTTTTTTTCAATTTCTCTGAGTCCAAGTGCAGCATGATCCTCTGAAATTTTATCAAGAAAAGTGTTGTATTCTTTAAATTGCCTGAATCTGCCAATATCATGGAGAAGAGCTGTTGTCTCAGCCAGGAGCATCTGCTCGTTTGATAAACAGAGCTCTTTTCCAAGATATAGACTCTCCTTACACACTCTTAAT
>JAYEHB010000341.1:0-6743 GCA_034659375.1 Thermodesulfobacteriota bacterium | reverse complement strand
GGCATTGCAGGAATGCAGTCTGCCATAGATCTGGCAAATTCAGGATACTATGTTTACCTTGTGGAAAAAGATTCTGCCATTGGCGGCATGATGGCGGAACTTGACAAAACATTTCCCACAAACGACTGTACCATGTGAGTTATCTCACCAAAACTGGTCGAGGTCGGCCGGCATCTGAACATAGAACTTTTAACTAATACAGATCTTCTTGAACTTAATGGTGACCAGGGAAATTTTACTGCAAAGATCAGGGAAAATCCAAGGTATATTGATCTTGCCAAATGTACAAGCTGTGGTGAGTGTGCTTCTGTCTGCCCTGTGAATGTTCCCAATGAACACGATCAGGGTCTCAGCAGCAGAAAGGCTGTTTTTAAAAAGTATGAGCAGGCCATTCCAGGAGCATTTGCGATTTCAAAACGATCCACAGCACCCTGCAAGGTAACCTGCCCCGCCCATGTGAGTATCCAGGGTTTTATAGCCCTCATGGGCAGGGGGCAATACAGAGAAGCTTTAAAACTCTTTAAAGAGGAACATCCTTTCCCAGGAGCCTGCGGCAGGGTCTGCCACCATCCATGTGAAGCAGAGTGTACAAGGGGTGATGTGGAAGAACCCCTGGCCATTCAGCATCTCCACAGATTTTTGTCTGATCTGGATTTAAACAGCGATGCACCCTATATTCCTGATCTTGAAGAAAAGCGTGGTGAAAAAATAGCCATAGTAGGTTCTGGTCCTGCAGGACTTACAACTGCATTTTACCTTGCAAAAAAAGGGTATGGGATAACTATTTTTGAAAAACTGCCTGTAAAGGGTGGAATGATGGCTGTGGGTATTCCTGAATACCGGCTTCCAAAAGTTGAACTTGAAAAAGAGATTGCTGTCATTGAAAAAATGGGTGTTGAGATAAAAACCAATGTTGAATTTGGAAAGGACATAACCCTTGACACTCTTAAGCAGGACGGTTTTGCATCACTGTTTATTGCAACTGGTCTCCATGGAAGCCGGGGGCTTGGAGTAGAAGGTGAAGACCTTGCCAAAGTTATCAAAGGAGTTTCATTTCTAAGGGATGCTGCCCTTGAAAAGGCTGATGCACTTAATGGCAGGGTTGTGGTCATTGGAGGCGGGAATGTTGCCGTTGATGTGGCTCTTACTGCAAGACGGCTTGGATCTGATGATGTTACAATGGTCTGCCTTGAGAGCCGTGAAGAGATGCCTGCCTGGGATTATGAGATTGAAGAGGCTCTCGAAGAAAAGGTTAAGATTGAAAACAGGCTTGGACCTGCAAGGTTTCTTGCAAAAAACAGTGCTGTTGCAGGTGTTGAATTTAAGAGATGCACCCATGTATTTGACCGTGAAGGAAAATTCAACCCGGGATATGATAAAAATGACCTTACAACAATTGACGCAGATTATGTAATTGTGGCAATTGGTCAGATGGGAGAACTTGAATTTGCTGAAAAAGAGTCCATTGCTGTTACCACCAGGGGCGGACTTGATGCAGATCCTTTAACTTTCCAGACTCCTGTGCCATGGGTTTTTGCAGGTGGCGATGCTGTTTACGGTCCAAAATCTGTTGTGGATGCAGTTGCCTGCGGAAAAGAGGCAGCCGAGAGTATCCACAGATTTATCAATGGCATGGATTTAACAGAAAACAGAACAAAATCTTTTGAATTTGAAAAACCTGATATTTCAGGGGAAATTGAAAAAAAGAGAATTTCTCCTTTACAACTCCCCGTTGAAAAAAGAGAAGGAAACTTTAATGAAGTGACCGCAACTCTTACAGAAGATCAGATAAAAGAGGAGAGTCTGCGTTGTCTCTCCTGTGGAATATGTTCTGAATGTTATCAATGTGTTGATGCATGTCTTGCAGGGGCAATAGATCATAGTATGATTGCTGTTACAAGGGATCTCAATGTCGGTTCGGTTATCCTTGCCACGGGAAGTAAGCCCTATGATCCCTCTATGCAGGATGACACCTATATGTACAAGAGATCACCAAATGTAATGACAAGTCTTGAGTTTGAACGAATCTTAAGTGCAGGCGGGCCAACAATGGGTCATCTTACAAGACCTTCCGACGGCAAAGAACCTGAAAGAATTGCCTGGCTCCAGTGCATAGGCTCCAGGGACAATAACAGATGCGGTAACGGCTACTGTTCTTCTGTCTGCTGCATGTATGCCATAAAGGGTGCCATGATCGCCAAAGAGCATTCAAAAGATGATCTTGACTGTGCAATTTTTAACATGGATATTCGCTCCTTTGGCAAGGATTATGAACAGTATTATCTAAGAGCAAAAAATGAGCAGAATGTAAGATTTATAAAGTCAAGAATTCATTCTGTGGATGAAGTAAGGGAAACAGGAAATCTGATTCTCAAATATGTTAGTGAAGATGGTTCCATGGAGCAGGAAGAGTTTGACATGGTTATTCTCTCTGTGGGACTTGAGATTCCTCAATCAACTGTGGAACTTACAAAAAGGATAGGAGTTGAGCTTAATAAGTACAATTTTGCAAAGACATCTTCCTTTTTTCCTTTGGAGACATCAAGGGCCGGGGTATTTGTTGCAGGAGTGCTCCAGGGTCCCAAGGATATCCCCTCATCCATTACAGAGGCAAGCGGGGCAGCATGTGCCGCAGGCATGAAACTTGCTACTGCAAGGAATTCATGCACAAAAAGCGTTGAAATTCCAAAAGAGAGGGATGTTGCAGGAGAAAATCCGAGAATTGGAGTTTTTGTCTGCAAATGCGGTATTAACATTGCAGGCGTTATAGATGTGGATTCTGTAGTTGAATATGCAGAAAAACTTCCCAATGTGGTTTATACAGGGCTGAATCTTTTTACATGTTCCCAGGATACCCAGGATATAATTAAGGAAAAAATTGAGGAGCATCAACTCAACAGGGTTGTTGTGGCTTCATGCACTCCCTTAACCCATGAGAATATTTTCATGGATACCCTGGAGCAGAGCGGTCTTAACAAATATCTTTTTGAAATGGCAAATATCAGAAACCAGGGTTCCTGGATACACTTTGATGAGCCTGAAAAAGCTACTCTAAAAGCCAACGATCTCGTAAAAATGGCTGTGGCAAGGGTTGCAAAACTTAAACCTCTCTATGACAGCAGTATTCCGGTAACTGTGCGGGGTCTTGTTATTGGAGGCGGCATTGCAGGCATGAATGCGGCAAAGGGTCTTGCAGATCAGGGATATGAAGTTGTTCTTGTTGAAAAGGAAGCAGCTCTTGGCGGTCTTTGCAACAAGCTTTTTACAACAATAGAAGGTGAAAACATAAGGGAGTATGTAAAAGATCTGGTTCAGGAGATTGAATCCCATGAAAAAATACAGGTTTTAAAACAGTCTCTTATTGTCAGCTTCTCAGGTTACAAGGGTAATTTTAAGACAGAAATTCTTGTTGGGCCTGGAATGTATGAGAGAAAGGTTGAGCATGGTGTTATGATCATTGCCACAGGAGCCAATGAGTACCAGCCGGCAGCAGAGTATCTTTACAATGAAAGTGACAATGTTGTAACCCAGATGGAACTGACCAAACGTCTTGAGGAGAATGGAGCAGATAACCTTAATCAAGTCGTAATGATCCAGTGTGTTGGCTCAAGAAATGAACAAAAGCCAAACTGCTCAAGGATATGCTGCCAGAGTGCTGTAAAGAATGCCCTTCATATAAAAAAGAAAAAACCCGATGCAGAGATATTTATTCTGTACAGGGATATGAGGATGTATTCTCTGTTAGAAGATTATTACACAGAGGCAAGAAAACAAGGTGTTCTCTTTTTCAGATATGATTCTGATAATCCTCCGGATGTTGAAAAAATCGATAATAAGCTTGTTGTCTCTTTTACAGATCACATTGTTGGAAAAAGACTTTGTGTGGATGCTGATCTTGTTGCATTAAGTGCAGGTATGGAAGCTGCTGACACAGAGGAGCTTTCATCAATACTCAAGATGAGCAGGAATAGTGACGGTTACTTTATTGAAGCCCATGTAAAGCTTAGACCTGTTGATTCAGCCTCAGAGGGAATTTTTATCTGTGGTACAGCCCATGGACCAAAGCTGATTTCAGAGACCATTGCCCAGGCTTATGCAGCAGCTTCAAGAGCCACAACGTTCCTTTCCCAGGACAGTTTGACGCTGCCTGCTGTTACAGCAGAAGTTAATCCTGATAAATGTGCTTCATGCCTCATATGTATACGTTCATGTCCCTATGAAGTTCCAAGGATAAACCAGGATGGTAAGAGTGAAATTGATGTTGCTCTGTGTCATGGTTGTGGAGTGTGTGTATCTGAGTGTCCGGCAAAAGCCATTAAACTTAACTGGTATGAGGATGATCAATTGCTCAGCAAGGTTGAAGCCCTGCTGGAGGAGGTAGTATGACAGAGGATTTTGAACCCGTAATTCTTGCGTTTTGCTGTAACTACTGAGGGTACTCTTCTGCGGACCTGGCAGGTTCCATGAGGTTGAAATCCCCGACAAATTTTAGAATCATTCGTCTTCCATGCACAGGAAAGATAGATGTAATTCATATTTTAAGAGCCTTTGAAAAAGGTGTTGATGGAGTATATGTTGTTGGCTGTATGGAAGGGGAATGCCATTTTACTACAGGTAACTTCAGAGCAAGAAAAAGGGTTGAACAGGCAGCCAGCCTTCTTGACAAAATCGGAGTAGGAGGTGAAAGGGTTAAGATGTACAACCTCTCCGCAGCAGATGGGCCTTTGGCTGCAGAGTATGCCATTGAGATGGATAAGAAAATCAGAGAGCTTGGTCCAAGTCCCGTTAGAATGGCAAAACAGAACATGGCAAAGGCTGCTTAACAACTAATTATAAAAAAGGGCTTTGTTTATGATAATAGCAGAAAAAAAACCCATTGAAGAGATCATCAAAGAGGTTGAAGAATTTGACAGGCTTCTTATACTGGGATGCAATGAATGTGTTACGGTTTGTGAGGCTGGAGGAAAAAAAGAGGTTGAAATTCTGGCTTCGGTTTTAAGAATGCATTTTATCAAGGAGGGAAAAGAGAAAAAAATTGATGAGAGAACACTTCAACGTCAGTGTGACCATGAATATTTAGAAGAGATCCGTGATGTCATTGATCAGTATGATGCTGTTCTCTCCCTTGCCTGTGGTGTTGGTGTTCAGTTTCTGGCAGAGAAATATCTTTCAACTCCCATGCTGCCGGGGGTCAACACTATCTGTCTTGGTGCCAATGAAGAGCGGGGTGTATGGACAGAAAGATGTCAGGCCTGCGGAGAGTGTGTGCTTGCTAGAACTGCGGGGATCTGTCCGATATCAAGATGTGCCAAAAGAGTACTGAACGGACCCTGTGGAGGTTCAAGCAATGGAAAATGTGAGATTAACAAGGATCTTGACTGTGCGTGGCAGCTGATCATTGACAGATTAAAAGCCCTGGACAGAATGGATGAATATGAACAGATAGCATCCATTAAGGATTGGTCAACGGAAAGAGCAGGGGGACCCAGAACAGTTATCAGGGAGGATGTACAGGTATGAGCTTAAAAACATCTAGTAAACTTGAAAAAATTCTATATACTGCAAAAGAACAGGGGCATTTCGCTGTAACTTCCGAATGCGGGCCGCCCAGGGGAAGTGATCCTGAAGCTGTTACAAAAAAAGGTGCATTGATAAAGGATTATGTGGATTGTGTTAATATTACAGACAACCAGACATCAATGACCAGAATGTGTTCCCTTGCTGCATGTGTCCATTTAAAACAGATGGGAATTGAACCTGTGCTTCAGATGGTTACAAGGGACCGAAACAGGATTGCCCTTCAGAGTGATATTCTTGGGGCTGCATCCTTTGACATTCATAATATACTATGTCTTACAGGGGATCACCAGAGCTTTGGAGACTGTGCCCAGGGTCAGAATGTCCATGATCTTGATTCCATGCAGCTTATTCAGACTGTAAGACACATGAGGGATGAAGGGAAATTTCTTGGTGGAGATGATATTAAAAGGCCCCCGGACATGTTTGTGGGTGCTGCTGCAAATCCCTTTGCAGACCCCTTTGAGATACGAGTACCAAGACTTGCAAAAAAGATTGCCTGTGGTGTTGAGTTTATCCAGACCCAGTGTATTTACAACCTGGATAAATTTGAAGAGTGGATGAAGCGCATAAGGGAAAGGGGACTGCACGAAAAGGTCTATATTCTGGCAGGCATGACTCCTATGAAATCGGCAGGCATGGCAAAATTCATGAAAAACCGTGTTCCTGGAATGGATGTGCCCGATGAGGTTATAAAACGCCTTGCAGGTGTGGAAAAGAAAAAACAGTCCCAGGAGGGCATTGATATCTGTGTTGAGGCAATGCTGCGTTTAAAAGAGGTTGAAGGAGTTGCAGGATTTCATGTCATGGCAATTGAATGGGAGGAAAAAGTTCCCGAGATAGTTGAAAGAAGCGGGTTGTATCCAAGACCAGAGGTCTAATGCGGAGGGGTCAGGCCTGCGAGTTTGTAATGCGGAGGCCTGACCCCGTTCACGCAGATCAATATCTGGAATAAACCGGTAATTATGCACCAGACCGGCTTAACAAGCCGGAACATCAAGCAAATCCTGTCAAAGCCAAGGAAAACACGCTCTTCTAAGTGCGAAATGTAAGTTACAATTAAGTTAGCTCTTTTCTTTGCTTACAATCGATTTGATTGGAATAAACATGGGTTGAGGAGGAGGATTACCTCTAATTTCACCTTCAATTGGTTCATCTATAAGCTG
>JAYEHB010000340.1:0-6774 GCA_034659375.1 Thermodesulfobacteriota bacterium | reverse complement strand
TTTTATGGCTGCCGATCATTTGGGCAGGCACGAGGGCTTGCACTTTTCAGAACACGCTGCCGTTGAAGGACTGTGTTCTCCATTTTTTAAATGGGTATGTTATTTCGGACTAATTCCTTAACCATTCAGCGTGGATAGCGTGAATAGTATACAGAAAAGCAATCATTATGCCAAGAACAAAATTTCCTCTTCACCAATGATAAATCGTCTTTGATAAGCCAGTACCTGACCTGAACAAGCCAGAAACAAAAAGGAATTTATGATGTTCTTGCCCAAATAACACGAAGTTTAAAGATAAAAACCTAAAAGGCATTTGTAAATTTCATGTCAAATAAAAAACAAAACGTCAAAAATATGACAAAATCAAATAAAAAAGCGGGGAACCCCTTTTAAAGAGTACCCCGCCGTTTAAATTGATTTGAGTGTAACCAAAACAACGCAGAACCTCAGCTCATGATTATCAAAACGTAGGGGCGAACGTAGGGGCGAACGGCCGTTCGCCCGTACAATCATCGCCTGTGCGGATATTTGGTGAAATTGTGGGTGGTAAAATGAAATTGAATGATGCGGGGGTCTTAGGGATCTTCCAAAAAATAATCCACGCATCTTGCTTGTCTTTTTGCCCGTCTCCTGCGTTGTGCCAATAGGACATATTTCATGGCTCTGCTGCCGCCCCGGATTTCAAGCCTACCTCTTCATCTGGATAACGGTACTCATCATATCATCAACTGTTGTAATTGTTTTTGAATTTGCCTGGAATCCCCTCTGAGTACTTATCATCTTTACAAACTCCTCAGAAATATCAACATTTGACATTTCAAGGGAATTTGGAGCTATGGTGCCAAGACCGTTTTCTCCAGGTTTGTTGGTTATTGCTTCCCCGCTGTCCCTGGTCTCTCTGAAAAGATTACCACCTGAATTCTGCAATCCCTGATTATTGAGAAATTTTGCAAGCCCCACACGGAACAGAGGCATCAGCTCTCCATTGGAATAGATACCTGTCATAACACCATCCGAGGCAACATCAACACCCTGGAGATCTCCGGCAGAATAACCATTGGCACTCTGAAAAGTTGTAGATGAAGATCTTGAATACTGTGTTGAAGACATGGAGTCATTTATCCAGTTAGCACCATCATATTGTGCTCCAATATTAAACTGAATATCCATCTCTGTTAAACCTTTTTCACCACCAAGAAAATCTGCTGTAAAACTGTAATACCCTTCTTTTTTTATCTCATCCTCGGTCACTGCCTGCCAGGCGGTTGAACCATCAATATTAAATGAAATTTCACTTCTATCAGTATACGGAGCAGCACCGGAACCATACTTTAAAGGATCATCAAATAAAAACACTATATCATCATCATCGTTTTCATTACCGGAACCATCAAGATCAATAACTGCACTCTCCTGATCTCCTTTTAAAGTAGCACTGGCGTATTCAGCAGGAGGCGTGTCAGGATCAACTGTAAAGGTAAAAATATTACCAGCTGCGGCTGCTGCGCCATCCATATCAAACTCCAAATTTATTGAAGAATCATTATTAAAATCAATGTCAAGATCCTCGGTATTTACTACATCAGGAATAATAACTGCATCAGGGTATTCAACAGGAGCAGAAGGATCAATGGTAAAAGTAATGGTTCCACCATCCTGTGCTGCACCAAGATTCGAGCCAAAAGAGTACTTTGCCGTTGTACCGTTGTCAAGCGTAAATGAAACACCTGAATCATCTCCGGCAGCTACGCCAGCACCACCTCCAGGCAATGTAAGTGCCCAGGAAGACGGAACAACAGGACCTGTAGTTGCAGCGGTATAGGTAAGCGTATAGTCTCCAGCTGCATCAAAGGCATTACCAGTAATAGGAACAGCAGGAGAATTATCAATACTGCTCAAGGATGGAGAATCAAAGGGAGCCGACCATGAGGTAAGAGTACCGGCTGTTGCCCCAAAATCAGCATCTTTCACAGGATTATCCCAATGCCAGGCACCAGTATCATACTGCACCTGTATATCAGAATACCTTGGCATTTTATCTGCATCTGTCACGATTATTTCATCAATAGCGCCACCAGTAGCACTATGATCAGTATAATCAGTATAATCCCATGTACCATCAGCATTACCATCAACATTAAGAACAGGAGCACCGGCATTCATACAACTCATCCCGCTAACAAGAGTACCATTGTCCTTTGCAGCCTCTGGATTACTCCAGCGCCACTGTTTATCAACCGGATACCATACCATGCCGATATCCTCTGCATCTGTAGTCATTACGCTGGGATCATTTATCTGAAGGGAGGTATTATCGTTGGCTGTTTCACCAAAATAGGTAGTGTTTTCAACGCCCTGGACATGGAGATCATTTTTGTTATTTATATCAAAAGTCAATGAATCTGTTGCCACGGCAGGCTGATCAAAACTAATCTTTAAGTCAGCATCAGTATCATCTGCATTCAGTGCTATTTCAATACTTTGAGAATCTGAATATAAAATTGTTGCATTTTTGTAATTAGTGGGAAGATCATCACCATTAATTACAGCATCACCATTGATATCCTGCCAGTCCCAGGTTGTTCCGTTAAACTCAAAACTGAAGTTATAACCATCTAAAGCCATGGCATCGTAATTATCAACAGTAAAATGAGTTGCGTCGTTTGTATTTACGCCATTGGTATCAAGATTTCCGATCCTGCCGGTCATCTTGCTCATGGTAAAATCTAAAATATCACCGCTGCTCTGGCTGAAGGTAATGGTTCCCCTGGCAAGGAGTCCTTCACTTGTGGTTCCCTGTACAAGTTCCCTTTTATCCTCATCGGGATTACATGAAACAGTATACTCCCAGTCAGTACCTGATTTTTTATCATAATGAATTGTAATATCATGGGTACTGCCAAGGGAATCATATACTTTTACAACTGTCTGGTACTCATAATTCCCTGAACCGATATAGTCTTCTGCACTGGAGTCCCACAAATTGGACAGAACCACTGCCTTACTTTCGGCATCAGCATCAAGATTGGTTATTGCCGTCATTGTTGAACTCTTTTTGGGAGGAGAGGTAAATGCGTCAAGCACTATATCCTTAATGGAACCTGTATCATCCCCTGTCTCATCATCAAGTTTCCATCCCTGGACAATGTAACCTTCAGGATTGATAAGCTGCCCTGTTTTGTCAAAATGAAAATTGCCGGCTCTGGTATAGAAATTGTTCTCAGAACCGCTCTGCCTTAAAACAAAAAAACCGTCTCCTCCTATGGAGAGATCTGTTGAATTACCAGTGGATTCAAAGGAACCTGTACCAAAAGCCTGGTCAACACTTTCCATGGACATCCCTCTTCCCACCTGGGCAGTTCCTGCCTGGGTCGCCACATTTTCACTTAAAGTATCTGCAAAAGTGGAACGTCCCTTTTTAAATCCCACAGTATTTACATTGGAAATATTGTTACCCACAACCTGCATGGCATTACCCATGTTGGTTAAACCACTTGTGCCTGTATAAAGCGAACTTGACAATGACATAATAACTTCCCCCTGCTTTTCATATGACAACTGAACTTAATTAACCTTAATTAACACTGGTTACAGAGGACAAATCAGTAAGAATGCCGCTATCCTTTAAAACCAGATACTTACTACCATTAATATACTGTATGCCTGACACTTCACCTGACACTGTTGTTTCAACTGATCCTGATGCAGTTGATACTGAATAGAGGTACAATCCATCAGCGGCTGCACTGCCTGAGTTATCCGTCCCGTCCCACTCAATGGTATTGGTCCCGGCTGATGCCTGTTCAGCCAATAGAGGAATACTCTTAAGCTCCTCACCTGACTGATTAAAGACTGACAAAATAACATCTTCCTGATTTTCAAGCTCAAAGGAACACTCTTTTCCTGAAACAGAACCATCCTTCACAGCAGCATAAGATGTTGATGATGTGATCTCTTTTCCAAGATAATCTGTTATTGAAGAGGCAGTCTCTTCTGTTTCAGGTGCATTCATAACCTGAACAAGAGATCCAGGATCAACAAGAACCCCTTCTACCTGAAGATATGCCTTGCCGTCATTGTAAACAACACTCTCAACAACACCGGTTACTGTTGTTGGTATCTCTTCAAATCCATATCCGCTGTTTGCCGTTACTACATATTTATATGATCCATCCTCAACCTTGTTGCCGCTGTTATCTGTGCCGTCCCAGTTAATATTATAATTTCCTTCATTTTTCTGGCCTGGATACAACGAACGTACTTCCCTGCCATCTGAATCATAAATTGTAACCATCACTTCACATGTCTCAGAAATGTTGTAAGAGCCTCCAAAGGATTCTCCGTCAGCAACTTCAATGGCATCAACCTTACCTGTTACCTCCTTACCCACCAGGGAAGTAACATCAGATTCATTCCCCTGTTTAAAGGCAGTCTGCATGGATTCCATGGTATCATTGAGATTCATCAGCTGCTCCAGGGATGAGAACTGGGCAAGCTGGGCTGAATAGTCAGAGCCTTCCATGGGATTCAATGGATCCTGATTCTGGAGCTGGGCAACCAGCATTGTAAGGAAATCCGTTCTTCCAAGAGTATCTTCTTTTTCTTCTGTATCCCTTGGCTGATAAGAGCTGCTCAATTTGTCAAGACTGCTGTTTCCTGCTGCATCTATTGTCATATCAGTACTCCTTGTCCATGATGAAATTTACTCTGTTAAGCCACAAAATGAAGTGCCCCGTCTCTATTGTCAGAACCTTGAATATTTATCATACCCTGATCTGCCATTTCATTTTCCATATCAAAAGCAGCCGTTCGCCCCCGGCCCCTACCAGAACCGGAATCACCGGACTGCTGCCTTGCATCGGCCATGGATTGTTGAAAATCATTACCCATTTCCACATCAAAACTCTTTAGATTGATACCATTGTTTGAGAGAGTTATTTTTAAATCATTGACATGGGAGACAAGTATCTCCTTTGCTGCATGGTTTTCCGTTACAATGCTCACCTTGAGACTGCTTCCAAGATTATCAATTTTCATGATAATTCGACCAAGCTCAGGAGGCTTGAGCTGAAGTGTCATCTCACTGTCACCACGGCTGACTGCCTTTGCAAGATTTTTACCCACCTGGTTTGCCACATAAGATGGTAAATTCCTGGCTAAAGGCTTTGCCTTTAAAAAACTTAAACCAGTGTCACCCTTTTCAGCTCCATTGAACTGTCCACCAGACTGACCGGCATCAATCCCTTTAATATCTGCTTTTTTACCATCTCCGGCTAAAAGTGCTTCAGTCTCTTTTCCGGCACTGTCCAGAGATGGTGATCCATTTTTTTTACCATTTACAAGAAACTCTGTCTTGTTAATCAATTCAGAGATTTCTTTTTCAAACACACTATCTTTAGGGATAAAAGGCTTTTCTCCATTTTTTTGATCTATCTGCTTTGAAAAAAAATCTGCCGGCTTGGTCTCCTGATCATTTTTCATTTTCTGAAAGGCAGTTGCAGCTTTACTGTTTTGATCTTCTGTAGATCCTGATGTTTGCATACTGCCGTCTGCTATTTTCAGATTACCAGACTCTTTTTTCAAATTTTCCATAATGGTAGAAAGGAGATCACTCTTTGATTCACCACTTTTATCACTCTCTTTTACCTGGGATTGATCTGGAATAGCTGATCTATTATTTTTTCTCATATTTTCAAGGGCTGCAACAAATTCATCAAGTCCAAAAGCACCTTTGTCTGATGCAGTCTTGTCAATCCCCATGCGGGTAAAAATCATGCCAAGGCTGTTCTCTTTTGGATCAGCCTTAAAATCAACACCTGCAAAAAAAGCTCTTTTTTCCAATTTCTGAAGCCCGTCAATCAAACTGTCCAGACTGATCCCCTGCCCTTCCTGTTTGGCATCTGAAATAATCCTGCTTGAAATATCCTCGGGAATACCAAGTGCTGTCATTATAGTTTCGATAAAAGGAAGATAGGATATGGCAAGTATTGTTTCATCTTCATCACCGGAATTTTCTTTAACCTTGTCAGGATCAATTTCAGACAATCCTTCCATAAGATCAAAAAGCAAAACATCTCCGTTTTCTGCCTTCTCCTGCAGATCAGCAATAAGGTCTGAAACTTCATTTTCTGGAAAACCTGCCTGGACAAGAAGATCCTCAAGAGCCTGCAATCCTTTCCCGTTTATTGATATCTCTTTAAAATCATTGCCTGACATTTTAAGGTACTGCCTGAATTTTTCAAGAAAACCCATACCCTGTGCATCCTTAAGATCATCTGGAAAAGAGAAGAAAAATTCACCCATTTCCCTGTGGGTGGAAGCTTCCTGGTTGCCCAAAAGCTTATTCAATACAGGATTGGTATCACCAGCATCTTCCTGGTTGCCCATAAGCCTTTGCAACATGGTTTTGATATCACTTGAATCTTCCTGATTGCCCAAAAGCTTATTCAATACAGGATTGGTATCACCAGCATCTTCCTGGTTGCCCATAAGCCTTTGCAACATGGTTTTGATATCACTTGAATCTTCCTGATTGCCCAAAAGCCTTTTCAACATGGTTTTGATATCACTTGAATCTTCCTGATTGCCCAAAAGCTTATTCAATACAGGATTGGTATCACCAGCATCTTCCTGGTTGCCCATAAGCCTTTTCAACATGGTTTTGATATCACTTGAATCTTCCTGGTTGCCCAAAAGCTTATTCAATACAGGATTGGTATCACCAGCATCTTCCTGGTTGCCCAGGATCTTGTTGAGTTTGGCAGCAAACTTACT
>JAYEHB010000339.1:3071-6777 GCA_034659375.1 Thermodesulfobacteriota bacterium | reverse complement strand
GGCCACAACAAAAAATGAAAGTCAATTGTTTTAAATAGTTACAAAGACTTTCATATAAAATTTAAGGAGAAAAAAATGAAAAAATTTATTAAAATGTTTGTTTTTGCGATGTGTACTGCTTTAATCACGGCCATGCCAGGTCTTGCAAAGGAGCTTGTTCTTAAAGGCTCTACAACTGTACTTCCCATTGCACACAAGGCTGCTGAAGCATATATGGCTCTGCATCCTGATGTAAAGATCTCCCTGTCCGGAGGCGGGTCCGGCAACGGTATCAAGGCCATTGTTGACGGAACAGCAGATATTGGAAATGCTTCCAGATTTATTAAAGAAAAAGAGGTCAAACTCTGTAACTCAAAGGGTGTATATCCTGTTCCCCACAGAATCGCCCTGGACAGTATTGTTCCTGTCGTTAATGCCAAAAACAGCGTGTCTGATCTTTCAAAGGCCCAGCTTAAGGATATCTTTCTTGGAAAAATTAAAAACTGGAAAGATGTGGGTGGTAAAGATATGAAAATTATTGTGATTTCAAGGGACAGCTCGTCTGGAACATTTGGTGTATGGAAAAAACTTATCATGGATAAAGAGCGTGTTGTCCCAACAGCTCTTACTGTTCCATCAAACGGTGGTCTTGTCCAGGCTGTATCAACCACTCCAGGAGCCCTGGGATATATTGCCCTTGGATATCTTACAGATACGATCAAAGCACTTTCTGTAAATAAAATCACAGGAAATGCTGATACCACAAGAAATGGATACTATCCCCTGTCAAGACCTCTGTTCATGTTTACTAATTCATGGCCTGCAGGAACAACCCTGGATTTTTTAAACTTTGTTCTTTCACCAAAAGGTCAACAACTTGTTAAAGAAGCAGGCAGTATTCCTGTCTATTAAACCTTTAGGGTTGGTTCTAACGTGTCGGCCATTGGATATACGCCAAACAGTCAACAATTAAATATTATTATAAAATCCAAGTGTTTAATTATTGCTATCTGATGTGTGCTGTCAAAAGTGGCCGAATTTAGAACCAGGCCCACCTTTTATTATGGAGTCAAATTTGTTACAAAGAGATTTTATTGAAAAAAGAGTACACACTCTGTTTATGCTGGTTGCACTTTTTTCCATAACCATGCTGTTTCTGATCATGCTCTTTCTTTTTGTTGAAGCAATACCGCTGCTGAAGCATGTCTCTATTAAAGATTTTATTTTTGGTAATTACTGGTACCCCACAGATGATCCTGCTGATTTTGGTGTATTCCCCCTTATTGCGGCATCGCTGTTTGTAACCGTATTATCAGGTTTAATTGCCATTCCCCTTGGAATCATGACCGCCATATATCTTGCAGAAATCGCACCAAAAAGAACAGCAGAAATCATAAAACCTGTTGTGGAGCTCATGGCATCCATGCCCTCGGTTGTTATCGGTTTTTTCGGTATGGTTGTTGTTGCTCCATTTATTCAGAAACTTTTCAGCATACCGATAGGGCTTAATCTGTTTAATGCCTCTCTTATGCTTGCCTTTATGTCCATTCCAACCATTTGTACCATTTCAGAAGATGCTCTTTTCAATGTACCGTTATCTTTAAAAGAGGCCTCTTTTGCCCTTGGTGCCACACATTTTGAAACCCTTGCAGGAGTGACTATTCCAGCCTCTCTTTCCGGCATATGTACAGGTGTGATCTTAGGAATGTCCAGGGCCATAGGCGAGACCATGGTTGTTCTCATGGTGGCAGGGGGAGCTGCCGTTGTACCTTCTTCTATTTTTGATCCTGTAAGACCCATGCCGGCAAATATTGCAGCTGAAATGGCAGAGGCACCTTTTGGAAGCAACCATTACCATGCCCTTTTTGCCATTGGTCTGGTGTTATTTGTTTTCACATTTATATTTAATCTTGTTGCTGATCATATATCATATAAATTCAGACAAACAGGAGAGGCATCGTTATAAATCATGAAAAAAAGAAAATTTCTTCAAAATATAAGTTTTTTTGTTTTTCGATTGTCAGCCCTGATCAATGGAACAGCTCTTGCCATAATAGTCTGGTTTATGCTTTCCAGAGGAATTAGTGCTATCTCCTGGGAATTTTTAACAAAAGCACCATTTGACTCCATGACAAAGGGAGGAATCTTTCCCTGTATTGTGGGAACTGCGGCATTTTGCATGGTGGTTCTGATTGTTGCACTGCCAATAGGTGTAGCTTCGGCAATTTATCTTAATGAATATGCAGCCCAGGGTAAAGTTGTAAGAATCATCAGACTTGGAATAAATAATCTGGCAGGAGTTCCTTCAATTGTTTTTGGTCTTTTTGGGCTTGCATTTTTCTGTATTGTTTTAAATATGGGAGTTTCCATTGCTGCAGGCGGGCTTACACTGACAATAATGACACTTCCGGTTATCATTGGAACATCTGAAGAGGCATTAAAATCGGTTCCTGATACATACAGAGAGGCATCTCTTGGACTTGGGGCAACAAAATGGCAGACAATCTACAGAGTTGTTCTTCCTGCAGCATTTCCGGGAATTATCACAGGAGCTATTCTCAGCCTGAGCAGAGCAGCAGGAGAGACAGCACCAATAATGTACACAGGTGCTGTCTTTTTTACTCCAACACTGCCAGGTTCTCTGTTTGATGAAGTAATGGCTTTGCCATACCACATCTATGTACTTGCCACAGCAGGCACTAATATTGAAGCCACCCGCCATCTCCAGTATGGAACTGCCCTTGTGCTCATTGCACTGGTATTTGGGATGAATATAGGTGCTATTATTCTGCGCATGCGTATTAGAAAAAAAATGAGGATATAACCGGCATACCCTAAAGGGCAGAAACTGGCCGGAGCATGGTTATTCTCATCGGCCCAAATACCCTGAAGGGCAGAAACCAAAAAATGAAATACGATGATTTTAGATAGTTATGCGGAGTTTCATAGAACAAAAAGGATCTAAATGGATTACAATATAAAAATGCACACAAAAAAGCTTGATTTTTATTACAATGATTTTCAGGCTCTTTACAAAATCTCACTTGATTTTCCTGAAAACAGGGTAACTGCCCTGATAGGACCGTCAGGATGCGGTAAAAGTACATATTTAAGATGCTTGAACCGCATGAATGATCTTATCACCTATGCTAAAGCTCATGGAGAAATTATCCTGGACAACAGAAACATATACGACCCTTCCATTGATGTTGTAACGCTGAGAAGAAAAGTGGGCATGGTTTTTCAAAAACCCAACCCCTTTCCAAAAACCATATTTGAAAACGTTGCATATGGTTTAAGAATTAATGGGGAAAAAAACAAGGCAAAGATTACAGAAGTTGTTGAAAAAAGCCTGAAACAGGCTGCAATATGGGACGAAGTAAAGGATAGGCTCAATGAATCAGCCCTTGGTCTTTCCGGGGGGCAGCAGCAGCGACTCTGTATAGCACGGGCCCTTGCCGTTAATCCTGAAGTGCTTTTAATGGATGAGCCCGCCTCTGCCCTTGACCCAATCGCTACACAGAAGATAGAGGAACTGATAAAAAATCTGTCAAAACAACTGACTATCATAATTGTTACTCATAATATGCAGCAGGCTGCAAGGGTTTCTGACAGGACAGCCTTTTTTTACATGGGAAAACTTATTGAAGTAAACAATACAGATAAAATCTTTACAAAACCTCAATTAAAGCAGACAGAAGAGTATATAACAGGAAGATTTGGATAA
>JAYEHB010000339.1:0-2971 GCA_034659375.1 Thermodesulfobacteriota bacterium | reverse complement strand
AGATTTGGATAAGGGCACCTGCAACAAACAGATCCCAATCCAGCTTCCCTTTTAACTCGTCTGCTCTGCTGCATCAAACATAAGGAAAATAATAATAATGGCTGGTAATCTACAAAAAGAGATTGATAAAATAAAAAAAGAGATCCTCTCCCTTGGAGCAATGGTGGAGGAGAGATTTAAAAAGGCGATAGTTGCGGTTAAGACCAATGATGCAGGACTTGCAAAACAGATCATTGATTCAGATGTTGAAATTGATGAACTTGAGGTTGAAATTGAAGAGGAGTGTCTGAAGATTCTTGCTCTGTATCAGCCTGTGGCCATTGACTTAAGATTTCTAATAGCTGTTGTAAAAATCAATAATGACCTTGAAAGAGTGGCAGATCTTGCAGTGAATATCTGCATCAGGGTTATGACAATTTCAGGAAAAAACCTGGGAGAGTATTCATATGACTATTTTCACATGGCTGAAAAGGCCGGTTTAATGCTTAAAATGAGTCTGGATGCCCTTGTTGCCATGGATTCCAACATGGCTGTAGAGGTGATAAAAATGGACAAAGATGTTAATATCATGAGAAATGAAGCCTATGACGCCATGAAAAAAGCCATTGTCAAGGCACCTGGCCATGTGGGCAGAATAGTGAACAGATACCTGATTTCAAGACATCTGGAAAGAATTGGAGATCATGTAACAAATATTGCTGAAGAGGTTATTCACATGATAGAAGGAAAAATAGTCAGACACGGAATAGAATAATCCGGATGAAACTCTATGATTTTAAATAGTTTGGTGGAGTTTCATATAAAAAAATGAGGATCAAGAGAATATGCAAAAAAATAAAATTTTAATAGTAGATGATGAAGAGGATATTATTGAACTTGTTAAATATAATCTTGAAAAAGAGGGGTATGAGACACTATCTGCTCTATCAGGAGAAGAGGCTCTCAAAATAGCCATGAAATCTCAACCAGATCTCATGGTGTTAGATCTCATGCTGCCCGGGATTGACGGGCTTGAAGTGACACAAAAAATCAGAGCAGATAATGAAATAAATCAGATGCCCATAGTAATGCTCTCGGCCAAAGGTGAGGAGAGTGATATAGTAACAGGACTTGAACTGGGTGCCAATGATTACATTTCAAAACCATTCAGCCCAAGGGAATTGGTTGCAAGAATAAGGGCAATTTTTCGCAGAAGGCGGAAAATTGTGAATCAGGAACAGGCCAGACTGACCAGGGAGGGTGATATGGTCATAGATCATAACCGCCACATGGTTAAAATCAGTGACAAACATCTGGATCTTACCTTTTCTGAATTTCAGCTTCTTTCATTTCTGGCAGCCAAAAAAGGATGGGTATTTACCAGGGGACAGATAGTTGATGCTGTACACGGCGAGAATTATGCTGTTACAGAAAGAAGTGTGGATGTAACAATTGCAGGTCTGCGTAAAAAACTTGGAACCTGTGCTTCATTCATTGAAACAGTAAGGGGTGTTGGCTATAGATTCCGGGAGGATGATCATGCCTGAAAAAAGAAAAAAACTTTTATGGCAGATTTTTCCTTTGTTCCTTTTTATTACAATCATCTCCCTTGTGGCTGTAACATGGTATTCCACCACTTTTTTCAAAAAGTTCTTCCTTGAAAACAGTGAACAGGAGCTGACAATAAGAGCAGAACTTGTGAAAAGTGTGGTAAAAGGTGAAACATTTACAAAAACAGATGCCCTGTGCAAGGTTATCGGTAAAAAAACAGGTACACGGGTTACTGTTATCCTTCCCACAGGTGTTGTTATAGGTGACTCCTTTGGAATAATCTCCGGCATGGAAAATCACAGGACACGACCCGAGGTTGGTTTAGCCCTGAAAGGGGAGAGGGGCGTATCAGTCAGATACAGTGACACAGTTGAAAAAAATATGATGTACATTGCCCTTCCTCTTTTCAAAAACGGACAGATATCTTCAATTGTAAGGGTGGCTGTTTCCGTTTCCACCATTGATAATGAAATAAAAAATATACAGAAAAATATATTTTGGGCTCTTATTATCACTGTTTTTGCCGCAGCAGGTATCAGCCTTTTTGTTTCAAGGCGTATTACCCGTCCAATAGAGGAGATGAACTCAAGTGCCCATTATTTTGCAAAAGGTGATTTAACGCGCAGGCTGGCGATTCCTGATTCCAGGGAGCTTGCAAAGCTTGCCATCACCATGAACCAGATGGCCGAAACACTTGATGAAAAGATAAAAACTGTGAACAGCCGCAGCATGGAGCTTGAAGCTGTCTATACCAGCATGAGAGATGGAGTGATGGCAGTTGACAGAGATGAGAAGATCATAACCTTTAACAGGGCTGCTGCAAAAATCTTTGATGTTCCTGCTTCAACTCTCAAGGGAAAAAATATACATGGAATTACAAGGAATTATGATCTTCAAAAATTTCTTAAAAAAGCTTTAAACAATGCTTCAACCTTTGAGGATGACATTGTGATTCAACGTGATAAAGAGTATCTTTTTCACGTCCATTCAACACCCCTTTACAATATTTGGAAAAAACAGATGGGAACTTTAATTATTTTCCATGATATCACAAGAATCAGACATCTGGAAACCATGCAAAAGGATTTTGCTGCAAATGTCTCCCATGAACTTAAAACGCCTCTAACCTCTGTAAAGGGATTTGTTGAGACTCTCCAGGATCTCATGGAGGAAAAAGAATTTTCCAAAAACGGTCTCAGTTTTCTGACCATCATTGAAAAGAATGTCAATCGTTTAATTGCCCTGATTGATGATCTTTTAGTGCTTTCAAAGCTTGAAAGAAAACAGGGTGGAGATATTGTTTTTCAAAGACATGATATCACCCAGATAATATCAAGGGCTGTGGATACATGCCAGAGAGAAATAGATCAAAGAGAGGTAGCTATTCTAGGTAGGTATTTAAAAGCAGATTCTTGTAAAACCCTTACAGCTCCGGTTGATC
>JAYEHB010000338.1:0-22251 GCA_034659375.1 Thermodesulfobacteriota bacterium | reverse complement strand
CGTGTGTGACCTTCAGGTTTATATGAAAGTCCGTCCAACTATTTAAACTCATGGATTTTCATATTTTGTTGTGGCCGAAAAGAATGACCATGCTCCGGCCATGCCGGTTATATGAAAGTCCGTCCAAGCGACTGTAATCATGGACTTTCATTCTTTGGTTTCTGCCCTTTAGGGTATTGTGGCCGATGCGAATGACCATGCTCCGGCCAGTTTCTGCCCTTTAGGGTATGCCGGTTATATTTATCTTGTTCCCGGGCGGAAGTCTGGAAATCAGGCAATAATGAGAATTTTCTCTTTTGTTGTGGCAGATCGTTCTGCCACGGTCAGTCTACCAGATTATTTTATCATTTATAGTAAGTTTCAGTTAAAATCAAGGTGTTCTAATAATTTTTATTGTGGGAAAAAATGAAAATCAACAAAAAGGATGTTTTTACATATTAAAATTAAACTCTCTTGCCCGGTGGAGAAAAAGATGATAACAGATTTCATTTAAAACTTGATTTTTGAAAATAATCTGCCAGGTTTTTTATCAAAAATTGTAATTTTGTACCTGACAGGTATGGGGGGAGATATGAACAATGAGAAAACAGTTCTTAATGCAGAAGATATAAAAAGAGTTATCACAAGGATCTCCTATGAGATCATTGAGGCCCATAAAGGTGTAGAGAACCTTGCTCTGACAGGTATCCTGACCAGAGGAGATTCTCTTGCAAAGAGGATTCAGAAAAACATAGAACAGATTGAAGGGGTTTTAGTTCCTGTTGGTGACATGGATATTAATCTTTACAGAGATGACTGGACAAGTATCAATCCTAGTCCTGTTGTAAGACCTTCCAATATTCCTTTTTCTGTGGATGGGAAAAAGATAATTCTTGTTGATGATGTTCTGTTTACAGGACGTACCATCAGGGCTGCCATGGATACCCTGATGGATTTTGGCAGACCAGCCCGCATTGAGCTTGCTGTGCTGGTGGACAGAGGCCACAGGGAACTTCCCATCCAGGCAGATTATAAAGGAATAACTCTGGATACTTTTCATAAAGAGATGGTTAATGTGTGCCTTAAAGAGCATGATGGCCAGGATCGAGTTTATGTTGAGCAGATCACTGTTAATAAGTAACTCAACTTTCTGACTTTGATTTGATCGGTAAAAGTGTCAATACCATATCGGGGTCAGGCTTTTGTTATTTGTGTGATTATCAAACCTTGAAGACAATTAACCAAAACAGTCAAGATAATGACAATAACGAAAGCCTGACCCCACGCAGAACAACGTGGAAGACGGGTAAAATGGCAAAATTTATCAATTAACTTAACACTTAACACTTAACACTTAACACTTAACACTTAACACTTAACACTTAACACTTAACACTTAACAACAGGCAATAATAAAAATATGAGTACATTTTTACATAAGAAAAACACCCCGGAAAATTTAAAAGTGGCTATTATCTCAGTCTCCACAACCCGTGGACTGGCAGAGGATAAGACAGGAGCATGGATTAAGAAGCTGGCAAAAAAAGAGGGGCATGAAGTTATTGTCCATCATGTTGTTACAGATGAGATCACGGCAATACGTGAAATGGTTGAACATGTGGTTTCTCAAGTTAAGCCCAACGTGATTCTGATGTCCGGCGGTACAGGTATCAGCCCAAGGGATGTTACTGTTGAGGCTGTTTCCCCTCTTTTTGAAAAAGAGCTCTCAGCTTTTGGTGCTCTTTTTGCCCAGCTCAGCTATGAAGAGATTGATTCTGCAGCCCTTTTATCCAGGGCAACAGCAGGCATTATAAATGGGGTGATTCTTTTTTTAATGCCTGGAAGCCTTAACGCCTGTAAGCTGGCATGTAAGGCTTTGATATTTCCTGAGCTTGGACATCTTGTGAAACACACATCAGAAGCACCTTGATGAACAGTGAACAGTGAACAGTTGTTCAGGTAAAAGCATACCTGGCAAATAACTTTAAGGAGGAAAAAATGGAAGATCTTAAAAAATTTATTGATCAGTGGGAAGATACCAAAACTAAGACAAAAAAGGCATTTGTTGTAATAATGGATCATATCATGGCAATGGAAGATGTAACACTTGAATTCCATGCAAGGCCTGGAGTTACCTATTCGTTGCGGCCAAAACATAAAAATCAGAAAGAACGTGCTCTGTTTGCCATGGCCGATGTAATTGATGATGATCCCAAAGAGAGATGGCTCTCTGTCTGTTTTTATGGAGACATGGTCTCGGACCCTGAAGAGATGGGAGATTTGATCCCTGAAGGTCTTTTGGGCCAGGACGGGTATTGTTTTGACCTTGATGAATATGATGAAGCAGGTGTGGAATATATTAAAAAAAGACTTGACGAAGCATACCGCAATGCTTCAGACAGTTAGATATCTGCAATTTATAATCAGTTGTTTTTAATATGCTCCACAAGTTCAGACATTGCTGATACTTCATCCTTTGCCGAGAGTGTTCTTCTGATATCAATACTCTCTTGATATTCTTTTTTGCTCATCAGAAGATCCTCTTTGCGGGTTCCAGACTGATTTATATTGATGGCAGGCCATAGCCTTTGTTCAGCACATTTGCGGCTTAGCATAAGGTCCATGTTGCCTGTACCTTTAAATTCCTGAAATATGACATCATCCATTCTGGAACCGGTCTCCACAAGAATCGTTGCAATGATTGTTAAAGAACCTCCATGTTCCAGGTTTCTTGCTGCCCCAAAAATTTTTCTGGGTATTGCCATTGCATTGGCACCAAGACCGCCTGTGAGTGTTTTGCCGTGGCTGTCGATTGTAGTATTAAATGCCCGGGTCATTCGTGTTAAAGAATCAATAAAAACAACAGTATTCTGGCCTGTCTCTGCACACCTTATGGCGGTATGTATGGCAAACCTTGTCATTCTCATATGTTGATCTATCTGCTGATCTGCCGAGGAAAAAAGCACATTGGCTCCTTTAAGCCCTCTTTGAAAGTCTGTTACCTCTTCCGGTCGTTCGTCCACCAGAAGCACAAAAACAGCCGTCTCAGGATGATTCTGGATTATGGAATTTGCCATATGTTTTAAGATTGTTGTTTTTCCTGATTTTGGGGGGGCGATGATCAAGCCTCGCTGCCCCATTCCAACGGGCACGATCATATCAAGTGCCTTTCCTGTGATATCATCAGAATTCAGGGTAAGAGAAAATTTTTCGGTTGGATTAATACTGACCTGATTCTGGAGAAAAGGAATTTTTCCATACTCTTTAAATGGAATCTGGTTTATTGTCTCAATTCTGGTAAGTCTTAGATTTTTATTTTTTGAATCATTCTGTGTTCCAATGCCTTCAATAAAACTTCCTTCCCTGAGGTTTAATTTATTTATTAAATTATTCGGGACAAATGGATTTTCCAAAAGCGGTTGAAAATTGTTGTCAATGGTTCGTAAAAAGCCAAAGCCTCTGTCCATGATTTCTAAATAGCCCTTAACAGGTTCCAATCTCAATTCTCCATATCAATAAGTTATAAAATAGTTGTTTAATTATAGATGTCCTTGAATGACCTGATACATAAAGTTACTGCTCGCACGGTTAAGTTCCGCTGAAAGCATGAATAAAATCGGCATCAAGTCATGTTGGGACTACTATAGTGATTATTCGTTTTACTATGATCTTTGTGATTGTTCACAGTCAGTTCGCAAAATTGTAAGCGTTTACAGGTGATGCAGATGTAAGTTGGTTCATCTATAGCCAATTTCGCATGACTTCATACCATCTTTTAATTATTTAAGGAGGTCATATGAAATGCACTATAATAAAAGATTCCCAGATAGAATCGAGGTTAAAGATGCAGACCCCATCGAAGTCATGCGTTTGTTATTCACGTTGTCGACAGGCTGTTACAAAATGCAAAACGGATAAATCTTACTACAATATACAGTTGTTTAACAGATAACTATTATTACATATTGTGGTTTTTAAAAAATATTTTTAGTTCTGTAGCAGTCTGTCGAGCAAAAAAACATTAAACCATGAATGTAAATGATAATATTGATAACAAAAGTGACCCCCACTCAATTTAAAAAGCAGACATGGCAAATCGATTTGCCGCAACAATGATTGGGTAGAAGAGGCGATTCTGATTTTCGAGTTATACGTGGAAGCTTCAGGGAATACACGTATAAAATGTTGATCGTGATCATTTGTCAAAGCATACGTGAAAAAAATAGAAAATACAATATAAAAATTTTACTTTATTACACCTCTTAAGTTTATTGCTTTTATCCCGTGTATAAACTGTTTTGTTAATTTTTTTTCAAAAGCGTGTGTGAAAATATGGTTGTCTTTGGTAACTCCTCTTATTTTTCCATCATAAAGAAACCAGCTTAAAAGTTTTTTCCCTGTTTGATTTTTTTCATTGGCATTAACAATAGAGGCCGGGTTCCATGGCTTTGGCAGTGGAATTTTTTCTTTTCTGTCCACAATTGATTTCATAAAATTGAGTATTCGGGCAATCCTTAAAAGGGTGGCACTTTCAAGGCTCGTCGTTGTATCAGAGATTGGAAAGGCTGTTGACCGCATCATTAAAAAGCTCTCGGGAAGAAGGCCTTTTTTTTCACATAGAGTATAATCAGCACTTCCAGGAGCTGGATAAAAAATGGATAATCCAATAAGGGTTCTTGCCCTTGCAAGATATAGAAGATCTTTAACCGAATCAGAGCTTTTCTGCCCGGGAGCTCCTGCAATTATGTAGGAGACCGTCTCCATGGAGTGTTTTTCTGCAAGTAAAAGTGCTTTTTCAAAGGATTTTCTCACATCGGGTCGTTGAAATTTTGCAAGCTGTTTTTCTGATGTTGAACCTAATGAGAGATTCAAGGTCTTAAAACCGGCATTTTTCATTGCTTTAATTACTTCATCATCCAGAGACGGTGGAAAGAGACCGTTCATGGCTCTCAGCTCAATGTTGTTATTTTTAAATATAGAATCTGTTTTTGCAAGAAAAGAGAGAAACCATTTTTTGTTAAGGGTAAGATTTTCATCTTCAAAATCAACAAATCCGATATCATGCTCTTTGGTCTGGTTTTGGAGCTCCTTTACCACATCCTCCACATTCCTCTGTCTGAAAACAGAGGCAGGAGATGAGTCAGCACCAACAGAACAGTAAGAACACTTCATGGGGCATCCTCTGCTTGCAACAACAATAGTGCTTTTTCTTTTTTTTCTCTGGTAGAATTTCCAATTGATAAGATCCATTGCAGGCATGGAAAAATCTGCACTGTTTTTGATCCATGCAGGTTCATTAATATAAAGAGACGAGTCGTTTCTTCGAAAGACAATCCCTGGAATTTGTTCAAGCCTGCTCTCCTCAATCCGGCTGCCCTTAAACATTTCTTGTCCATGGCGGTCGTTTTTTAACAGAGCCTTTGCAAGGGCCGGCATGGATTGTTCACCTTCACCCCGGAGTACAAAATCCACATGCTTTGATTCCATAACTTTTTCTGGCAGGTGGGTGGGGTGGTGCCCGCCCATGACAATTTTGCATTGTGGATAAAAACGTTTAACAGATTCTGCAGTTTTTAAAGCCTGCCTGGAATATGGAGTAAACAGGGATGATATTCCCACAAGAAAGGGCTTTTTTTCTCTTATAATGCTGCCAATATGTTCATTACTATACCCATAATGCCTGAAATGATGAAAAAGAGAGAATGGAGAGATGTCATGTTCTCCATAATAGTTTAAAAGAGAATCCATTGCCTGGGGAAGCTCAATGATTTTTGATTTGTTCACAGCAAGAGAATCAAAAATTTCCACAGAAAAGCCATTCTCCCTAAGGCTGCCTGCAATACAGGCAAGCCCGTAGGGTATTGTCCTTTTTGCAGTAAGATAAAAATCCTCCATGGGGGGCTGAATAAGAACTATCTTTGGCATTAATAATATGCCCTGAGTCGTTTTACTGTTGATTTAAGATTTTCCCAGCTTTTAACTCCGGAATCCCAAAGTTTTTGTTCTTTTTTCATACCAGTTCCCGGTATGTGATGGAAAGTGTTTCTCAGCATTTAATTCTCTTTCTTTTGGTCCTGCCACGAGGTTCTCGTTCAGGCATTGATTAGTCATGCATTTTAATCAGATCAAGAACATGATCAATATCGGCTTTTGTGTGTGCTGCATTAATTTGGAATCTTATGGTTTCATCGCCTTTGGGTACAACAGGGAATGTAAGGCCGACAACAAGGACTCCTTTTTCAAAAAGTGCTTTAACCAGTGCATGGGTTTTTGCACCATCCCTTACAAGAAGTGGAACAACAGGGTGGGGGCCGGCGATTGTCTCTTTACCAAGGGCTTCAAGTCCCTGCCTGAACTGTGCTGTTCTCTTTTTCAGGTTGTTTAACAGATCTGAACCTTCACGGCTGTCACATATATCAATGGCTTTAGTGGCAGCAGCACAGTCAGCAACGCTTAAAGGGTTTGTATAGATATATGTATCTGCTTTTTGCCGTACTGCCTCTATTACAGATTGGCTTGCAGCAATAAAACCACCGTTTACTCCAAATGCCTTACCAAATGTACCAACGATTATATCCGGCGATGATTTGCAAAATTCAGGAGTACCACGTCCTGTATCACCGTATGCCCCTAAGCCGTGGGAATCATCGACAACGGTAATTACACCATCTTTAAAGAGCGAATTATACTCTTTGGTTATTTCAGTTATTTTATCAACAGGTGCGCAATCTCCACGCATACTGAATATTCCGTCAAATACAACCACAACACGTTCACAATCTTTATTTACTTCGTTAAGGCATCTTCTAAGGTCATCCATGTTGTTATGTTTGAATATTCCCTTGTTGCTGCTTTTAACATTTGATATGCGCATGGATCTTATTATGCTGTTATGATTTAGTTGATCACCAATCCAGTGAGTCTTTTTGCTGCCAATGGAGAGGGCAAGGCCACAGTTGGATGTGTAGGCGGAATTAAAAATTTTTGCTCCTGGTTTGCCCACAAATTGAGCAATTCTTTTTTCAAGAGCTGTATGATATTTAAATGTTCCATCAATAAATCTCACTGCTCCCGGGCCCACACCAAATTCATGGGTTGCTTTGTCTGCAGCCTTGATAAGTTCAGGATGATTTGCCAGGGATAGATAGGAATTTGAATTCATGCGGATGAATTCTCTGTCAATACCCTGTAATTTGTAACGCGGACCAGAATTTTGCTTAGGGGGAATATATTCTTCAATAACTCTTTCAGGTGGTTTTGCAACTCCCTGGATCTTTAGTTCATTTATCTCCTGGTCAAGGGATTTATTAAGTTTTGTTAATGACATATTGTTCTCTCCTCCATGCTCCGGCCATGCCGGTTTATATGAAACTCCGCATAACTATTTAAACTCATGGAGTTTCATTCTTTGTTGTGACCGATGAGAATGACCATGCTCCGGCCATGCCGGTTTATATGAAAGTCCTGGCAAACCAGGAGTGTAACTTTCATCATTTGTTGTGTGCAGACTTAGACCACCAAGGCTGCCCGTGGCAGTTATATGAAACATGTTCAAAATAAAAATACCTGCATAGCTGCATTATCCATGCTGAAATTCGTTGATAAGGGCAAGAGCATGTGAATATGAATCAATACCTGCAAGGGCTCTTCTAAAATTGCTTGCTTTTGGCAGCCCTTTTACAAACCATGTAAGCCTGCTTCGCATCATTCTTACTCCTGTTTTTTCTCCAAAATAGTCAACATATGAAGACAAAAGTTTTTTCATTGTGCCAAAGATCTCATCTCTGCCAGGTTGATTATAGTCTCTGCCGTTTAAAAGGGCCTCTATTCCTGAAAAAATAAAAGGGTTACCCATGGCAGCCCTGCCCACCATAACAGCATCACACCCTGTCTCTTCCATCATTCTAACTCCATCCTCGGGAGTTAAAATATCTCCGTTTCCAATGACCGGTATTGAGCTTTGTTCTTTTAAGCGTTTTATCAGGCTCCAGTCTGCACAGCCCCTGAACCCCTGCCTGGCAGTTCTCGGATGAAATGCAATTGCGTTTACACCGCAATCTTCAGCAATCTTTGCTATATTTAAGGCCTGATCTCCTGATTGATCCCATCCTGATCTGATTTTAATGGTAAGGGGGATGGATATGTTTTTTCTTACAGCCTGTATAAGCTTTTTTGCATTCTCAGGCTCTTTCATTAGTGCTGCACCTGATCCGGTCTTTAAAACTTTTTTTACGCTGCAGCCGAAATTTATATCAATAATATCGGCACAACCTTTCTCTTCAATAATTGCAGCAGCTTTTGCCATGTCCATGGGATCAGATCCAAATATCTGTACAGAAAGGGGACGTTCCATTTTTGTTGAATCAAGAAGTGTAAAAGTTTTTTTTGAATTGTATAGCAGTCCTTTTGCACTGATCATTTCAGAACATACAAGGGCACAGCTATACTCCTTTGCAATGAGTCTGAAGGGAAGGTTTGTTATTCCAGCCAAAGGGGCAAGCACAGTTTTTCCATGGAGCTCAAGTTCCCCTATTTTTATATTTTTTTTCTGTTTATGCTTTTTCAATGTTTTAATAATTCATTTAAATAAGCAGGCTTATTTCAGGGGGTGTTGACTCTGGAGTCAATTTCAGGGTTTGCGTAACAGAACAGACAATTGTGAAAACATGGATGAATGTCGTAGGAGCCAATATCCACTGATTGTGTACATCTGCACCCCATTTTTGATCTTTGCCCGTAATCCCTTTTAGTGACAGGGTTCCCCTTAAAAAGTTTCTGTAAAAGTTTGCCGGGAATACATGAGCTTTCAGATACAGTGGTCTCTTCAGGAAGCATGGAAAAAAGCTCTTTTTCACAGCAGGTAAACAGTGATATATTTTTTTTGTTTAAGAGTTGCTCCATTTTTTTTATCACTTTGATTTTTTTTTCTTTTCCAGGATCTATGAGAGTTGGAACTTTTTCCCCTTTTTGTTGAAGAAAAGCCACTCTTTTTCTTATTTTTGCATAATCATCTGCAAAACTTGTTATACATCTTGTGATTCCACATTGTTCAGCTTTTTCTGCAATTAATGCAAAATCTGAGAGATTGTTACCAAAAACATTGTTTTGATCTTTATAAAAACAGATGGGGTCAAAACGCCAGTGTATAGCTGCAGGAGTGAACTCGTCACAGAGCTGCTCCATCTGGGCAAATCTTTCATCAAGACTGGGGATTTTCGGCTCCAGAAGCTTAGACCGGGAGTTGACAGTAAAGTTAAAAAAGAGATTGTATCCTTTTTTTATCAATTTTGTGCCTGCACCTGATTCAAGAAAGGGTCTGAAATTTTTGGACCAGAATACTATGGAATCTACTCTGCTGCAAGAGACATCAATTTTTTTTGTTACTCTGTTATAAGGGTTTGTTACATGGAAAAAACCTTTTTCAATTTTTCCCATGAACCAGTTAATATAAAAAGCAGGTATATCGGTCCTTCTGGAGGCAGATATAACAATTTTGTCTGTTTTACCCATTCTCTCTTTTTTCTTTTGCTTTTTTTAAATCGGCAAAAGATATAATCTCCGCATTCCTGGACTCTTTTTTGAGTTCTGGTGCTTTTTCCTTGTTTCTGTTTTGATGTTTTGCAGTAGAAAAAGGATTTTCAGCAGGCAGATCTTTTTCCTCGGGGCATTGAACAACCTCAAGTTTCATTTTTTTGCCGCCCATAAAGAACTCTTCTCCATCTATATAAATATCCTTTAATATCCATGTAATAACATTTAACGGGATCTGGAACATTAAAAGTTTGATCTGGAACCAGTCTTTTTTCATGTCAGCCCGAATATCTTCAACCCTGGCAAAAGAGACCGGAGTATCTTCCATGTATATCAGGACAATATCATTTTCTACAGTCATGTAAACCTCATTTTTTCAAGAAACGGTTATGGTTCCGCATCTTTGACCTTTTTCGATTTGGGATAACTTTTTTTTCTGCTTGTCAAGTTTAAAGATATAACATATTTATTAGAAAATTGAAAATTGAAAATTGAAAATTAGAGAGAGAACTATTGACAGATCATGGAAACAAAAAATGGACAATTTTTTTACTGGTTGCTTCAGGTGTTTTTATGTCAACCCTGGACAGCAGTATTGTAAATATTGCACTTCCTTTTATTATGGAGGATCTTAATGCAAGGTTTGAGACTATTCAATGGGTCATTGTGATCTATCTTCTCCTGGTCTCATCTCTTCTTCTCACATTTGGAAGACTCAGTGACATAAAAGGGCGGCGTATTATATACTGCAGCGGGTTTATGATTTTTTCTGCAGGCTCTCTCTTCTGCTCCCTTGCATCAGAAGCCTCTTTTTTGATTTTTTCAAGGGCAGTTCAGGGGTGTGGTGCATCAATGCTCATGGCCTGTTCCCCGGCACTTGTTGTTGATATATTTCCTCTCTCTGAAAGGGGAAAAGCCCTTGGCATGGTTGGAACAGTGGTTGCCGCCGGCCTGACAGCCGGTCCAATAATAGGGGGCGTGCTTCTGGATCTTTTTTCATGGAGATTTATCTTCTTTATAAATATACCCATAGGAGTTGTTTCAGCTTTTTTGGGAGCATATATTTTAAAGGGAACCAATGCTGATAAAGGGAACAGTGAGCCTCTGGATAAGAAAGGGGGGATTCTTCTTGTGGTGTCTCTTTTTTGCCTGATACTTGCCATAACCCATTTTGATCAATGGGGAGCCTTTTCCATGAAAATTATTGCTCTTTTTGTTCTTTTTTTTGTGACATGTACAGGGTTTATTATTACTGAATTAAAAGCAGAATTTCCTCTGTTTGAGCCTGCTCTTTTAAGGGTAAGGCTTTTTGTTTTTCCCATAATATCTGCAGGTATCCTTTTTGCCGCTCTTTTTATTATTATATTTATGATGCCTTTTTATCTCATTGATCCATGTGGGTTTTCAGCATCTGCAACGGGTGGTATCATGGTAACTCCGTTTCTTGTTCTTTTCTTTGTAAGCCCTGTTTCAGGAATATTGTGTGACCGAACAGGCACAAGCCGGGGACTTTGTACTTTTGGAATGATACTTCTTTCAGGCTCACTTCTCTCCTTTACCATGATTGAACCTTCAGCACCCGTATCTTCTATACTCTGGCGGCTGGCACTGGCTGGAACAGGTACGGCTTTTTTTATCTCACCCAATAGTTCCGCTGCCATGGGTTCCATACCTGCCCACAGGAGGGGTATTGCATCAGCTGCCGTTGCAACGGCACGAAATCTTGGAATGGTCATGGGTGTTGCACTGGCAGGACTTATCTTCAGTGTTACTTTTTCAAACTTGACAGATGGAGCAAGTCTTAAAGATTATACCCCTGACATGGAATCTGCTTTTATGGCAGGTTTTCATAATGCAATGCTTGCAGGCGTAATCATTGCATTTGCAGGCGTTTTGATTGCATTTATGAGGGGCGGGATTGAAAATAAAAAAATATGAGGGTGGGGTCAGGCCTGACCCCGTTGATATGTTTTGAAAAAAGGAGTTGTGCAATAGTGAAATGTCATGAAATCGACTATAATCTGAAACTTTTAAACAGTGATTCAGGAACAGGTTATTTTAAAGCTGTTCCTGTTGAAAATATAGATTTAACAGATGCTGCTGCCATGCTGCATAAACGTCCCATGGATGATTTTCTGCACAGGTATGCTCTGGAACTTTTAGCAGATTTTGATCAGAAACAGATCTCTCTGCTCATAAAAAAAGCAAAAAAAGAGGATGATTTAATCCTTTTAACTCTGGCCTGTGAGCAGATTTTATTGTCAGGAACTCTTTCCATGGCAAAAAAGTTTTTTTCTGAAAAAAGAATTAAAGAGTTTAAAAAGTATTCTCCTCTTATAAATATCCGTTCAGCTCTGGAAAATAACAGGCGGCTTCATTCTAAATGGATAGCTCTGTTTAAAAAAAATATTTTCCATCATCACAAACTGCCTGCTCTGGAAGATGCAGGATTTCCTCCTATATGTGCAGGTGACTGTTTTATAAAGCAGACAAAAGCCGTTAATATAAAGGATTTTCATCAGTTTTACATAAAAGATTGTATTGAAAAACAGGAGTACTCCCTTGTAAAGACTGCAGAAAAAGCCCTTGAACGGCTTGATGAGGCAGGGGTTCAACTTGAACAGGAGATGCGGCATGAGTCAAGTTTAAGCCCTTTTGCTCTTTTACGAAAATGGCATTTTACGACCCGTACTGACAATAACCGTAATATTTTTTCTCTTTCAGGGGAACAGACAAGCTACGGCCGGGGCTTGACCCTGGAAAATGCCAGGGCATCACTTTTAATGGAAATTGTGGAGAGATGTTCAGCCTTTGCCTCTGTGACTTCAAAAGAGGTTGCCGGTTATGAGAATCACTATCCCGTTGAATATGCTTCTTACAGCCAATTTGTTTCAGCTGGCAGAAAAGCTGTAAATCCCCATGGGCTTGCTCTGGAAATAAAATACAGTGATGAACCCCTGCACTGGATAAAAGGGACAACTCCGGCACAATGTTTTGACAGACCAGCAGCAGTTGACGGAATAAAAGGGTATCCTGACAGACCAGCAACGGTTGATGGAACAACAGAATATCCTGACAGGCCAGCAATAATTGATGGAAAAAAAACCCCGGCAGATGAAAAAAAAGAGGAAGATATTCTTATTCCAGCACAGGCTCTTTTTCTCTTTTGCAATCTTGATGAAATTTCTATTTTTTCGGGTCTTGGTTCCACAGGACTTGCATCGGGTAACACCCTGGAACAGGCAAAGGTGTCAGCTTTGCTGGAAGTGATTGAACGGCATCAGGCTGCAACAGTTCCCTTTGACAGGTCCACATGTTTCAGTCTTGTTAGTAATGATAAAGAGATTACAGGACTTCTTGAATCTTATAAAGCTTGTGGAATTGCTATCTGGTTCCAGGATATTACTCCTGGATCAGGGATTCCATGCTGCAGCTGTTTTGTAAGGGGAAGAGACGGCAGGATTCATAGAGGAACCTCTGCCAAACTTAATGCAAAAAAAGCGATTATTTCCGCCATGACAGAGACGGATTACCCTTTTCCAAAAGGTCCTCCTTCCAGAGAAGCACCGGTTGATCTTACTATTGTTGGATTTGAAAATCTTCCTGATTTTTCAACAGGAGAGTATTCATCTGATCTTGCCCTTATGGAACAGTTGTTGATTTCAAATAACTGCCAGCCGTGTTATGTGGATCTAACACAAAAGGATATAGGGATTCCTGTTGTAAAAGCAGTTATTCCAGGCATGGAGATTACAGGGGATTTTGATCAGTTTTCCAGGGTTCATCCTGAATTGTTTCAAAATTATCTTAAAACATTTAACCCTGGTCAGGGCACAGGGTGAAATCATCAACCCGTACCCTGACTAGGGCCGTATTTTGACTATGGTTAAATGTTTGAGCTTATTTACTCTTTCTCAGGTCTTAAATCAATGCAGTACTTTTGGATCACCACATCATCGTTTTTCGGTGTCATAAGACTTACAATAATGTAGAAGGCATAACCAATAAAGATCCAGTAGAACTGATGGGGTGTTGAAATTTTATTTGCAGGATCACTTAAGAAGAACCAGTGGTTGCTTCCAAGAGCATGTTTTGCATATATCCATGAAGATGTTGCTGCAATTGTCATTACAATTATGTTAAGACCTGCAGCAATGGTTGTTCCTCTTTCCCACCAGATGCCAAGAACCAGAGGCGGACCCACAGATGCTATGAGTACAACAAATGCTGCACCTGAGATGTCAAGAAGGAGTCCCGGAGGATTAAATGAAAAGGCTGCGCTGACAAGGAGAACTATTGTTGTCATGACTCTCATGCACTGTACAGGCTGTTCTTCAGGCCATTTACTTCCAAATACCTTGCCAATAAGATCTCTTCCCAGAACAACATTGAGAACCATTGTCCAGCCTGCAACTGTTGCCATGGCTATTGCAAGTCCGCCTGCTGCAACAACAGCAAGGAGTACCGGGCTTTTTAATGCTTCAACCGCAGCTATCATGGAATAATCTGTAACAGTTGATGCTGCAACACCATAGGCTTCCTTCATATGCGTGAGAAGGCCCATTGCATTGTTGATACCCTCTGTCTGCATAAGGGGATGGAGCTGCTCAATGAGAACTCTTGCAGATGTTCCAATTATGATAAGACCTATGTACATGCCGCCGCCAACAACAACTGACCAGAAGACACTTCTTCTTGCAGACTTGATATCCTGGGATGTAAAAAATCTTACAACTGTGTAGGGCATGGTGGAAAAACCAAAATGCCATACAAAAAAGAAACCTATCATACCAAGAGCCGTGCCTACAAGGGGATGGGAAGGTGCTGCAGATGAGTATGGAGAGTTAAAGAAATTGGCACTGTTTGCCAGAACTGCATCGGTAAGTCCGTTGAGTCCTCCGTAATGTATAAGAATAGCAACGCCAGCCGAAAGAGAGGCAACAGTCATGGCAACACCCTGGAATGCAGTGGATATGGTTGTTGCAACCATGCCTCCATAATAGACATAGCCAAATACAACTACTGTTGCAAGTATTACAGATAAGGTAAAGTTAAGTTTTAAAATACAGAGCAAAAACAGAGATGTACCAACAATGGAGAGAATAACATAGGCAAAGCCTCCTATGATAGTTGGAAATGCTGCAATAAGTCTCATCCATTTTGTACCATACCTGTCAGCATAATAATCTGTAAAAGATGTCGGGCCGTATTTTCTCAGAGGTGCTGCTGTGAGAAGAGTGGTTAAAGGCATTCCTGCAATGATTCCAGTCAGGGCCCACCAGAAAGGGTAGCCTAAGATAAAAATAAAAGCCGGAAGTCCAAGAAAACTTGCAGGGCTCAAAAATGTGGCAGACAATGCACTTCCATTTACAAAGGGACCAACCTTTCTTCCTGCAACGTAAAAGTCAGAAGCATCCATGGATGCTTTTTTAGAATACCATCCAATGTAGAAAATAATGGCAAAATAGATCACAGCTCCAAGTATAACTATCGGATTAGCTCCCATTACTCAGTCCCTCCTTTTTTTGCAGCAATTCTTTTTTCCCTGTTCTCTTCAAACACAACATAGATCCAGGCAACTGCCAGGTTGTTGATCCACAGTGCAAATATCCAGTTGTAGATATAGCAGCATGGAACGCCAAAAAGTTGTTTCAAAGGAAATCCCGGAATATTCATCTCCAGGATCATGAAAAACAAAATAAAGCCATACGTAAACCCGGTGCCAATCCAGAAAATCTTAGGCATACCTTTAAACATAAATAGTTCCTCCAAACAGTTACAGATTTATAATTAATTGACTCTCTTTGCCGGCAACTACTGTGTATTTGTGAGTACACTGTTCCAGAAAAAAATAGTCAAATCTTCCCCCGTAAAAACTTGCTGGTCATATCTTGCTGGTCATATCTTGCTGGTCATATAATGATAAGTTCCTCAGCGAGCCAGGCGAGTCTGTTACAACTTTTCGTTGGCTTGCGAGCACAACCAGCCAGCCAATCCACCTTATTTTTTTTATTCCAGATAATCTTATCGAGCGCTCAGTCGGATTGAACAGCTAAAAAAAAGCTTATTACAAAAAAATTGTTACTTCAAGGTTTGTAACAGCTATCGAACACTCAGTCTTAATTTTACTTAATATGGATATTATTTAGGAAAAATATTTTTGTCAAACATTTTTTTTAAATTTTTATATTTATTTTTTTTTAGAGAATGAATATGATTTATTTTAAATTAGGTTCTTTTAAAAAAATCAGGGAGATACTTTGTTTTATTTACGTTCTATTTGACTGTAATCTCTCCAAACGGTGTCTCAGCATCAGGATTAAACCTGTTTATATCAATTTTATCAAGATTAACATCTGCTAAAATCATGATCTCTTTTTTTATCTCAAGAGTATTTTCCTTTGGAGCATCTGAATCAATATTTTCAATATAGGCACCGGTTATGGAAATAATACTTTTTACAGGATATCCCTCGACTCTTTCAAGTTTTTCCCTGATAGGGGCAAGGGAACCCTGCCAGTATCTTAAAATATAGGTAAGGGTGCCAAGACGTTGGGATTCAAGGCCAACTCTTTTTGCAAGTTTTTCATGGAACAGTCGATACTGGTTAAATCCCGGCACCTCTTTGGAAACCCATAGATCCTGCGTTACTATAGTTATGCTCTTTGCTTTTTTCTTTATATCCTCTGTTACAAGTTTTAGTTCTGCTTTTACATGGGTGCAGGGATAGCCGCCTGTCTCAATAGTTTCAGGCATTATTTCAAGGAAAAATTCCGGTTTTTTTACCTTGTATCGCTTTGCAAGTATTTCATCAGCACCTGTGTATTTTTTTGCAGCTTCTTTTAATGCTTCAACATCACAGAGTTTTTCAAGTGGATAGTTTGTTATTCTGCTTCTGAACCAGTCAAACTCACGGATTATGTTTTTGTCAAGGAGAATATGAGTGGTTTCACGCTCTTGTTTCTCTTTTCCAAAAATTCTTTTCATCCAGGAACCAGTATATCTGAGGTTTTTGTTAATATAGAGTTTCTCTTTGGTGTAACCAAAAAGTATCTGGGTTTTTTGTTGACCAAGAAGATATTCATCCATGGTATAATCATGGACAAAAAGTACGTCACCTTGAACCGGGGAAAATGCAGCAGCCATAACAATGGCTAAAAAGCAGATGAGAGAAATAATATTTGTTGTTTTCATAGACCTATGATCTTTTTATGGATTGCAACGCAGATAAACAGGGTGGCCATGGGAATAGCCAGGCCGTAAAAACAACCCCACACGATACTGTTGCTGGGATCAAACCCTCCTGGTTTTGTAAAGTAGAGAAGAAAATTTACTCCAATTCCTGCAAAAAAATAAAGATTATACCATTTTCTTCTGTTCTGCCCCCAGTGCTCAAGTTTTTTTTTCTTTTCAGCATCCATTTATCTTGTTCCCTCCCTGTGATGTTTTTACAAGTGAACGCTATTGTGAACGAGCGCTCGATCATGGTCATCTTTAATCTGCCTAACACCTTTTTTCTAAAAACACAACCCCATTTGATATAGTTTTTTTAAACAGGTCGATTTTTTTGCGGGCATCACATGTGCTGTGAACGTTATTCAGGAGGGGAAAAGGGTAGTTTAAGTGCAAAAAAATGTTCACTTGCCCTAAGGTATTGTTCCCTGTTTTTTGTTTTAAGAATTTTTTTAAGAGCCTTATGGCTATCTTTAAACGAAGGGCCAAGATATGACCAGAAACCTTTCATCCTCCCTGTAATATGGGAAGGTCCGGAAAAGATTTTGTCATATGTCTTAAAAAGATCATCATGAAAAGCCTTGATTCTTTCATGGGATTCATTTTTGTTGATTTTTTCACCTTTTATTTCTTCAGGGAGAAAGGGGTTTGCAAGGATTCCTCTGCCAATCATAAATCTATTTACACCAGGGCAGAGTCTTTGTATCTGTTCAACCCTTTGTTTACCTGTAATATCACCATTATATACAAGTGTGTGGTCAGTTTTGTTTGAAATTTCTGTAAAGGCATTTGCATCGGCTTTGCCTTCATACATCTGAATGCCTGTTCTGGGATGGACAATGATCTCTTTTAGGGGATATTTGTTAAAAATCGGGAGAAGATCAAAAATTTCCTTGTCGCTTTTTTTGCCAAGACGTACTTTTACCGACAGTGTACAGGGAACCTCAGTGATTACTTTTTCAAGAAAGGAGTCAATCTCCTCGGGAAATGGCAAAAGGCCGGAGCCTCGTTTTTTTTTTGTTATTTTAGAATGTGGGCATCCAAGATTCCAGTTAACGGTTTTGTGACCCAGGTCTGCAATGTGTCTGGTAAGAAAAATAAAATCTTCAGCAGCATTGCCAAGAATCTGGGGAATCACAGCCAGGTTTTTGTTGTTTTCAGGATGGATATCCTTGATTCTTGATGGTTTCAATCTTTTCTGGCCCATTGTTGAGATAAATGGAGCCATTGCCTCGTCAAGGCCTGAAAAGTGCCGGGTATAAACATTTCTGAAGACAGCATCTGTAAATCCCTGGAGGGGTGCTAATATTAATCGCTTTTTCATATTTGGCTCCGCATTTTTGATTTTTCACAAATTTTAATTTTAACCGGCATACCCTAACGGGCAGAAACTGGCCGGAGCATGGTTATTCTCATTGGTCACAACAAATTTAGAAAATCTATCATTGCAGTCATTTGGACGGACTTTCATAAAAATTTTAAATAATACTTGACAAGTTAATTCATAGCGATAGAATGTCAATTCTAAATTTGAAATACATATACATGAAATGGAGGAGATTATGGCCAAAAATTCCCGTAAAGAAAGGGATGATCACAGACGAAAGCAGGAGATACTTAAAACTGCTCTCTCCATATTCGCATCCTGTGGGTTCCACGGCACTACAATGTCACAGATCAGCCAGGATTCTGAATATCCTCTGGGAACCATTTATAAATATTTTTCCAGTAAAAAACAGATCTATTATGAGCTTGTCATTGAAAAGGCCCGTGAACTGGCTCAGATTCTTTTAAGGATAAGTGCAAAAGAGGGGCTTGGTCCTTCTGCTAAATTAAAAGAATCTCTTTTTGCCAATGCAGACTTTTACATGGCAAATAATGAATTTGTCCGTATTTATATTTCAGAGAGAAGTAATATTGATGCTGTAATGATGCCTAAGCTCAATGAGAAGATAAATAGAATGCATCACAGAATGATTGCTCTGTTTGAAAAGATTTTTGAGCAGGGTATAGAGAATAAAGAGTTTAAACCATATCCTGCAAAAGAGATGGCAGTCTTATTCAGCGATATTGTCCATTCAGCTTCCTGGTCTTCTCTGTTTTATGATGAGAGTGAAGAGGAGCTTAAAAAGAGGCTTGATATGGTTTTTAATATGTTTACACAAGGTGTTTTTAATAAATAGCATGTCCGGAGCATGATTATTGCTGCCGGTCATAATACCCTAAGGGGCAGAAATTAAACAATGAAAATTGAGGAGGAATGGTAAAATGGCACAGTCAATAGCTGATAGAAGAGATCAGGATTTTCTACTTCACGAGGTACTGGAGGTTGCAGAGCTCTCCAAACATGAAGTTTTTGAGGATTTTAACAAAAAGACCATCGACATGGTTGTGAAAGAGGCCAGAAATCTTGCAATTAAAGAGATTTTGCCCACCAATAAAGAAGGTGATGAGCAGGGCTGCACATTGAAAGACGGCAAGGTAATTATTCCTCAATCTTTTAGTAAACCCTATGAGCTTTTTTGTGAGGGTGAATGGATTGCCATGTCTGATGATCCTGAATTTGGTGGACAGGGTATGCCCACCTGCCTCTCCATTGCTGCCGGGGAGATGTTTACCGGTGCAAATTGTGCATTTATGATGTATCCTGGTTTGACCCACGGAGCCGGCAAGCTTGTTGAGGAATTTGGAACAGACGAGCAGAAACAGAAATTTCTTCATAATCTTTATAAAGGCAAATGGGCCGGCACCATGTGTCTTACAGAACCTGAAGCAGGTTCTGATGTGGGAGCACTTACCACAACTGCAAAAAAGAATGATGATGGAACATACTCTATAACAGGAAACAAGATTTTTATTTCAAGCGGGGATCATGACCTTACTGAGAATATTATTCATCCGGTTCTTGCCCGTATTGAAGGTGCTCCTGCAGGAACCAGAGGTATCTCTCTTTTTCTTGTTCCAAAATTTAAAATTAACGGGGACGGTACATGTGGTGAGTTAAATGATGTGGAATGTACAGGTCTTGAAGAGAAGATGGGTATCCATGGTAATGCCACAGCTTCCCTTGCCTTTGGCTCTAAAGGTAATTGTGTTGGTGAACTCCTTGGTGCAGAGAATAAGGGTATGAAGGCGATGTTTGTAATGATGAACGAAGCCAGGCTTGGTGTTGGCATGCAGGGCTTTGGATTTGCAACATCATCTTATATCAATGCTGTCAACTATGCAAAAGAGAGAGTTCAGGGGGTAAATCTTCTCAATATGTTTGATGAAAACCCTCAGCCTGTGGCGATCATCAATCATCCTGATGTAAAGCGTCAGCTTCTTTCCATGAAGGCATATGTGGACGGTATGAGATCTATGCTTTATTACACCGGCATGCTTTTTGACAAGGTAAAGATTGCAGAAAATGAAGAGGATAGAGAAAAGTATGCAGGACTTATAGAGCTTTTAACACCTGTTGTAAAGGCATATTGTACTGACAGATCCTTTGATGTCTGTACCCAGGGTCTTCAGGTTTACGGTGGATATGGTTTTATTCAGGAATATCCCCAGGAACAGCTTTTGCGGGATTGTAAGATCACAAGTATTTACGAGGGAACCAATGGAATTCAGTCCATGGACTTTTTGGGAAGAAAGCTTGGTTTGAAAAAAGGAAAACCCTTTATGGATTTTCTTGGAGAGATAAATAAGACCATTGCTGCAGCAAAAGAGATTAAATCCCTGGAGGATATGGCTTCAAAGGTAGAGCTTGCTGTGAACAAGCTTGGTGAGACTGCCATGCACATGGGGACAACAGCAATGTCTGAAAAGGTTCTTGATGCCTTTGCTGTGGCCCATCCATTTCTTGATGCCACAGGAGATGTCTGTATTGCATGGATGGAGCTTTGGAGAGCTGTTGTGGCATCAGAGAAATTAGACAAAGCAAAGAAAAAAGATCTTCCATTTTATCAGGGTCAGATAAAGACTGCTGAGTATTTTATCGCCTATGTTCTTCCTTCAACCATGGGGAAAATGGATGCTGTTAAATCAAATATCACATCCATCATGGAGATGCCCGAAGCTGCCTTTGCAGGATAAAACCGGTATACCCTAAAGGGCAGAAACTGGCCGGAGCATGGTCATTCATTTAATATCGTTCCCAAGCTCCAGCTTGGGAACGAGGGGCGAAGTTCTATGCGGGTAAAAGAGATGATAAGATACCCTGTTCCAAGTTGATTTTTGTACTTTTGGGCTTAGGAATTGGCTTACCATGTTTTTTTGCAGTTTCGATCCAAAGTTCCATTGCTGTCCCGATTTCTTTAAGAGCCTTTTCTGGTGACTCACCAAAAGCAGAGCAGCCTTTTAATTCCTCGACTTCAGCAATGTAATCACCATCACCTTCTGGATCTGGAAAAATTTTAACTGTGTATTCCATTTTATTCTCCATGGACAATTTTGATTGCTTGTTTAACTTGATACGCTTTTGCTGTACCATCTTTTTTTTTCTGAGCATTTATTGGTGTATCAATTTCTGGATTAACAAAAAGATGATGACTTCCACTTATTCGATCAAGAGTGAAGTCATTATCTCCGAGCCAGGAAATAAAATCTTGGAATTTAACACTATTGGGATTTCGTCTTATCTTTTGGTTTCTTTTATCTGATTTAGTCATTATTCCTATTTTTCAGGTTAATTGATTTAATATTAATATAATTGTATATGTGTAATTACACGTTTGTCAATAATTAACAAATATCCAGACCAAAGGAAATTGTCTCTAATGGTTATCGTTTAAACCGATGCACAATGTCACCCAAACCCGTTGGGTTAATCAGCGTAGGGTCAAATCCCTTGTGGTTGCCCTGTCCGTTTATATGAAAGTCCTGGCAAACCAGGAGTGTAACTTTCATCATTTGTTGTGTGCAGACTTAGACCACCAAGGCTGCCCATGGCAGTTATATGAAAGTCTTTGTAAAGCAAACAGCAACTTTCATGATTTGTTGTGGGTAGAGCGGTATGTAACCAGCTCTGCCCGTGGCAGTTATATAGGCAGCCACAAGGGCTGCCCCTGCGGAGCATGGTCATTCTCATTGACCGCAATACCCTAAAGGCCAGAAACCAAAAAATAAAAGTCAAAATAAAAGAAGAGTCCGGGACAACCTGAAATTTTCAGGTATGAAACGGGAGGTGGAAAAAAATAATTACCCACTTTTTTTGGAGAAAAACTGATGATCAAAAAAAAATGGGAAATATGAAAAATATTTATTTCATATTTTTATCTATCTGTTATATTCTTTTGTGAGGTGTAAAAAATTTAAAAAGAAAGATGGTAAATAAGAAGGAGGCATCCTTAACATTTCTACTTTAAACTACTTTTCAGGTGATATGTAAGGACGCTCGGAAGGAGGGATTTCTTATTGAAGGATGATGATAAAAAAATACTGATTGTCGATGACGAATCTAATATCATCAGGAGCCTCAAACGTTTATTCTTCTCAAAGGGATGGGCTAATACAGGTGCTTCA
>JAYEHB010000337.1:0-6788 GCA_034659375.1 Thermodesulfobacteriota bacterium | reverse complement strand
CTTTCAAGATCAACAAAAGTTGACACAAGTCCTGTACTGCTGAAACTGAACTTGTGTTCTTCAAAAAAACGTACAGGCTGAAGAACACTTTTAACTTATGGCTTACATCCCCTACCCTGAAGGGATATGGGTTTTACGCCATCTTTATAAATAATATCCCGCAATCAATAAGGAGTATAAAGTGCTAAAAGCCAGCAACCTGAAAAAAGGAAATATCATCAATATTAATAATAAACCCTGGCAGGTTAAAAAAATTGATGTGCATACACCTTCGGCCAGGGGAGCAAATACTCTGTACAAGGTTAGATATGCAGGTATTCCAGGCGGTCAGAAACTTGAAAAAAACTACAAGGGTAATGATTCTCTTGATGAAATGGTATTAGAAAGAAGAACATCAAGTTTTTTGTACAAAGATCAGAATTTGTACACCTTCATGGACAGTGAAAACTATGAACAATATACCCTTTCAGAGGAGAGCCTTGAAGATCAGATAAAATGGCTTGTTGATGATTTACAGGGAATAACAGCACTTTTGCTGGACGGGGTAATTCTTTGCATTGAACTTCCCTCAAACATGAATCTTGAAATAATTGAAACAGCTCCTTCCATCAAAGGCGCAACAGCCACCAGCCAGAGCAAGCCGGCCACACTCTCCAATAATCATGAAGTGCAGGTTCCCGAGTACATGTCCACGGGTGACATTGTCCAGGTCAATACAGATACAGGTGACTTCATGGCCCGTGTCAAGGCTTAAGGGATATTCCAAAAAATAATCCACGCATCTTGCTTGTCTTTTTGCCCGTCTCCTGCGTTGCTCCAATGGGACATATTTCAAAATTGTTTCTCGCATAACCATTCTTCTGCAGCAACAATTTGAAAAATATTATGGCATCCTTCATATCACCTCAAAAGTACTTTACACTCTTTTGGGGAAAACCCCTATTTAAATAGGGAGTGGCTCCAGAAAGTGTAAAGTACTTATGAAGGATGCCAATATTATTTCTGAAAATAAAAAAAAGGAGATGCCGGTAGTTTTGTACTCTACCAGCATCTCCTTTTTACTTGGATTTAATTTGGATTTAATTAGCTGCTTATCCTCGAACCTCTTCCTTGACTTTTGATGCAAGTTTAAAAAGAATGGTAAGGATAAGAAATCCTGTGGCAAATACGGCAAGACTGATAATAACCTCTTTGCCTGTTGGAGCATATTCCGTAACATGATGCAGGGGTGATGGTACAAAACCTCCTGAAATCATGCCAAGGCTCTTGTCAATCCATGTTCCAATAACAATCATTATACATGTAAAGGGCAGAAGTGTTCTATTACTTCTAAGGGCTGGAATCACAAGCAGAACAATACCTGTGAGCATCAGTGTGATTGATGTCCACATCCATGGAACCAGAGCATTGTGCCCGTGGAGACCAAAGAAGAGATAGTCAATGTGTGTTTTATGGCCTGGAATGTTACTGTAATAGGTAACAAAAATTTCACAGGCAAAAAAGAAGACATTGGCTATAAGTGCATAGCAGACAATTTTTGACAGTGTCTGCATTGCTTCCCAGCCTGGATCAAATTTTGTTACTTTTTTTATAATAAAGCTTAACAGAATAAGAACGGCCGGCCCTGCTGCAAATGCCGATGCAAGAAACCTTGGGGCCAGAATTGCCGTAAGCCAGAATCCCCTTCCAGGAAGTCCACAGTAGAGATATGCTGTAACTGTATGGATTCCAATTGCAAAGGGAATGGAAAGATATATAAGAGGTGTTGTCCATGCAGGTGGTTTTATCTGATTTCTCTCTGCCTCAAGCACCTTCCATCCAATTACAATATTGAGGAAAAGATATCCGTTAAGCACACACATATCCCAGAAAAGCATGGAATGCGGTGTGGGGTAAAGCAGCACATTGAGCATACGTATGGGCTGGCCAAGATCCGCCACAATAAACATGAGGCACATGATCAAAGCTGCCACTGCAAGAAATTCACCAAGAATGGTTATTCTGTGGAATTTTTCATAGTTGTGCAGATAATAGGGTATTACCACCATTACACCTCCGGCGGCAACACCAACAAGATATGTGAAGTTTGCAATGTAAAAGCCCCATGAGACGTCCCGGCTCATACCGGTTATCATAAGACCGTTGAGAAACTGGTCAATATAGACTATAAACCCTGCTCCCATGACAGCAAGCAGCAGTCCCAGCCATATCCAGTATTTTTTGCTTCCTTTAACAGCTATTTCAAGCATACTCGCCTCTCTTACATGATATAGTAAACAGAAGGCTCGGTTCCAAGCTCCTGTTTACGTCTGATTGTATAGTTTTCACTCAAAAGTTCCCTTACCTTAGAGTTGGGATCTTCAAGATCACCCACAGTTATTGCACCTTCTGATACTTCGACACAATAGGGTTGTTCTCCCTTTGCAAGACGTTCTGCACAGAGGTTACATTTTTCCACAACACCTCTGGTCCTGGTGGGAAAATCAGGGTTAGTCTCTTTAACAAAAGGTCTTGGATCCCGGAAGTTAAAACTTCTTGAGCCGAATGGACAGGCTGCCATGCAGAATCTGCACCCGATACAGCGGTGAAAGTCCATGAGTACAATGCCGTCTTCACGCTGGAATGTTGCCTGGGTGGGGCAGGCCTGTACACATGGTGCATTTTTACAGTGGTTGCAGGTTACAAGAAAAGGAAGGTGTTTAAATTTATCTGCAAGAAATTCATCTTCCTTGCCGGGAAATGCATGTTCAAAATGCTCTTCCCATATCCATTTTACTTCCTGATTATGATTTACAGCTCTTGTATCAGGATATTTTTCCTCATCTGGCTCATAATTAAAATCAGGTACATTATGTGCCTTATGGCATGCTTCAACAATCTTATCAGCTATCTCTTCCGTGAGCTTATTGGTATCAATTACCATTCCCCATCGTTTTGCTGTAAGTGCCTCTTTTCTTGCTTTTTTTACTACATGGGAAGCACCATGGGGATCTGATGCAATAGCCTTTATTGCCGGAGCTGCGCCAATGGCCACTGCAGAAACTCCTGCTGCTTTTAGAAAGCTTCTTCTGCTTTTTTTCATTGGGTGATCTCCTTGGGATTTAAGTCCTTGGGGTCTGTGTGGCAGTCCCAGCAATAGGGGTCCACAGAAGCATAATCATGACATTTATCACAAAATTTGGCCTTATCCACATGGCAGCCAAGACAGGAATTATCACCAGTGGAAAGGCTCATATTAAATTTTTCTCCATTGGCACCTTCATAGATTCTGTCAGCATCTCTTACCACAGAGTCCCGCCACTCATCAAGCAGGGACATGTGATTTGCTCTCATGTCATACTTTTCAAGGACACATTTTTTGGCTGCCTTGGCTTTCTCTGAAAGCTCAGGCTTTGGTGCAGCATCTGGTCCGCCAAGGTTGAACCAAAAGGGAAAGAGCGCTGCAATGGCAAATACCACAAGCCCGGCGATGATTGTATTTTTATTCATCTTCTTCCTCCATTCCAGGTAAGGGTTCCATGCGGAGATCCATAGTTCTTTTCTGTTCACCCGGCATGATCAGGGCGTTTCCAACAAGTTCATGGATACCAATTACATCAACTTCCGGCACCCAGTATTCCATAAGTGCAGGAAATACAGCTCTGTCAATGGCACATATGCAGCATAAATGGGTTACGCCAAATTTTTCATGGACATATTTTACAGCATTTGCCCTTGGAAGTCCCCCTGCCATTCTCAGCTCAATATTTTCACCTGCATTAAGGCCAGCACCACTGCCGCAGCAAAAGGTCTGCTCCCTGATGGTGTTTTCAGGCATCTCAAAAAATTTATCACAGACATTGTCTATAATATATCTTGGTTCCTCAAGCAGTCCCATGCCCCTTGCAGGGTTGCAGGAGTCATGATAAGTCAGAGATATATTAGCGTTACGGCTCTTGTCAAGTTCAAGTTTTCCGTGTTTGATAAGATCCGCGGTAAACTCACAGATATGAACCATTTTAGTTGATTTTGAATTTTCAAACTTTGTTCCGGTAATAGGATTGACAGGCTCTTCAAGAAAATCAGCAGGGCCGTTCATGGTATCCATGTACTGGTTGATAACTCTCCACATATGGCCGCACTCGCCGCCAAGAATCCATTTTACTCCAAGACGTTTTGCCTCGGCATACATTTTTGCATTAAGTCTTTTCATGGTCTCATGGGATGTAAAGAAACCAAAGTTTCCACCTTCCGAGGCATATGTGCTCCAGGTTACGTCAAGGTCATATTTGTCCTTAAGGTATTTAAAGAGCATCATATAGCCCTGACAGGTGTAAGTGCCCGGATCTGCAAATACATCTCCAGAAGGCGTGATAAAGAGAATGTCAGCACCTTTTTTATTGAACTGAGGTTCAACGTTTATTCCTGTTATCTCTTCAAGATCTTCTGTAAAGAAATCCAGCATATCCTTGAAAGCATGGGGCTGAATACCAAGGTGGTTACCTGTCTGGTAGCAATTGGAAACAGGGGTTGCAATCCAGTCAACGTTAAGACCTATCAGATTGAGAAGCTCCCTGCCCATGATTGTAATCTCAGCAGTATCAATTCCGTAGGGGCAGAATACCGAGCATCGTCTGCACTCTGAACACTGGAAAAAGTAGTACCACCACTCTTTAAGTACATCTAAAGTTAAAGGTCTGTTACCGGCAATCTTTGAAGCCCCGGGAATTGAACTTAAAATTTTACCGGCTGTGGTAAAATCATTTCTGTAAACAGATCTTAAAAGTTCTGCTCTAAGCACCGGCATGTTTTTTGGATCACCGGTTCCAAGGAAATAATGACATTTGTCAGCACAGGCACCGCAGCGTACACAAATATCCATGAAAATTTTGAATGTTCTAAATCTTCCCAGGCGTTCCTTGATTCCCTTGTGCAGAATTTCCTGCCAGTTTTCCGGCAGTTTCCAGTCATCCTCCAGGGGATCCCATTTTCTGGCATTGGGCAGGCCCAAAGTTTCAACACTTTCAGGCTTTGCAGCATAGCAGTACATTCCAGGTCTGATCTGAACAGCAGTATCCATCCAGCTGCCACGGGCAGGTGTGTGGTCTACCTTGTCCAATAGTTCATCTGGTTTGATTTCGTCAGCCATCTATTACTCCTTCTTATCTACTGGAAGTCCAGCATCTATCATTTTTTCTCTAAAGTGATCTTCATACTGTGCATAGGTATGAATATCCACATCATAGTTCCAGGGGTTTATATGTCTTTTTACCCGGTTGTTGTTTGCCATGTTTCTGGTTGGGCTTAAGAAAATTCCTCCCATGTGCATTAGTTTGCTCCCAGGGATATATGCCATAAGGATGCTTACCATAAATACGTGGGCATAAAAAATCCCTCCAACTCCCTCGGGAATGGTTGGATGAAGAGTTACAAGGCCCATGGTGAACTCTTTTACACCAATGATATCAACTTTTGTAAAGTATCTCATGGCAATGCCGGTGGCAGCTATGCCTATTATAAGGAACAGGGGAAAATAGTCTGATGCAAGGGATATGTAACTTACCTTTTCCTCAAATATCCTTCTTGCCAGAAGAAATGCTGTTGCCAGAAGCAGCACTATCCCTGAAAGGAAAATTCCAGGAAGACCCATTTGAACAATTCCATCAAAATACTCAAGTATTTTTATACAGCCCGGGAGTGGTGCTGTAAAAAATCTCAGGTGCCTTAAAATCACCACGAGAAATGAGTAATGGAAAGCCAGGGCTCCAACCCAGAGGAAAATTTCCCATGAGTAGGTGAGCTTGTTTTTTTCACCTCTGTTAAACGCAGCTTTTGTGTTTCTGAACAGAGATCTGAACAGAAAAATTTCCAGAAGCATACGCACAAAAACACCTGATGCTTTATCAGGATTGTCAATGCAGTTCTGTTTGATCCATGGTAATGATTTCTGTTGTCCGCAGGTTGTGGGAATTCTGAACGGAACTTGTGAGGATGCCCAGCCCAATACGCGGTATATAAAGCCTGCAATAAAGGCTATAACCGCTATATAGGGGAAAACAATCCCAAAGAACCACTGCATTCCTGCTCCCTCAACCCCTGCGTATGCCAGCAGAAATAGCATAAAAACGCCTGCCAGGGGTAACATGTACTTTTGATTCATCTCCAACCACCTCTTGTTTTGGCTTGCAAAATTAAAAATGCAAAAACCTGTTTAAGATTTGTGTGAGCCAGGGAGTTTATCTCTCCTTGAGCTCTCTTACTAAACCAGCCCTTTCAAAGGCATGATGAACCCTTTTTTTAGATTCATTAGCCCTTATAAGGAATATATCTTCTCTGCACTTCATGAATCTGTTAAATGCAGCAAGGGCCGTTTGGTCAACCTTACTGTCAAAGGATTCATTCCACGTGCCTGTCTCCTCTTTTACAATTTTTTTTAAAGTGAACACAAACCCCACAGCTTTTTGGGCACTGAACATGCTCTGTACAGCCCTTATCCTTACCACAGGGTCCAGGGCTGATTCAAGTCTGTCCATATCAGTTTCTTTTGTAAAATCATTTTTTTCTGTAAGCAGATTAAAAGTATCTTCTACGCTCTGCATTGTTGCACAGCCCACAGGGTTATCAAATCTGTTTTTTGATTTTACAAGTATCCTTGCTGTCTCTTCAGGGTATGTCCTGATCACTGCTTCAAACCAAAGGTCAATGATCTTTTTTTTGTTTTTTTCAAGTTTCTGGTTAAAGTCCATTTTTAAAATTTTGCTCCATTATTAATTATTAATTGAAAATTGAAAATTGAAAATTGAAAATTA
>JAYEHB010000336.1:0-6806 GCA_034659375.1 Thermodesulfobacteriota bacterium | reverse complement strand
TCCATGGTGACGTTAAAAAATTTTTTATTTATTTTTTTTCTAAGACTTTTTGAAATTCTTATATCTGCCGGGTATAAAACAAGTCTTGGGTCGGGAGACCACCATAAAATAGGTTCATTACTGGAAAACCACGGAAATATACCGTTCTTATAAGCCAGCAGGATTCTGTTTTGACTTAGGTCTCCTCCCATGCAGAGGAGACCGTCAACCCTTGCAAGCCTTGCAGGCGGGAATTCAAGCCGTTCTGATAACCTGAACAAAGGCATCTATTGTTTAATATTAAATGTGATTTCGTTGTTTTTCAGCCCCAGGGATATCTCTCCACCATGTTCAAGTGAACCAAAGAGGATTTCATCTGTGAGTTTATCCTTGATTTGATTTTGAATCATACGATCCAGAGGTCTTGCACCGAATTTGGGGTCATATCCTTTTCTTGCAAGCCATGATCGTACTTTTGGAGAATATTTTAAAAAGACATCCTTTCTCTTGAGCATTGTTTTCAGTTCTTTCATATTTTTGTCAACAATCCTCTCCATGGTTTCATGGGAAAGTGCATTAAATTGAACAACAGAATCAAGTCTGTTCCTGAATTCAGGGCTGAAAATTTTTTCAATTGCTTTTATGCCTTTGGATTTTACATTCTCAAGCTGGTCTCCAAAGCCGATTGTGTTTGAAGTCATTTCCCTTGCACCGGCATTGGATGTCATTATAAGAATAACGTTCCTGAAATCAGCAGCTCTTCCATTGTTATCTGTAAGTGTGGCATAATCCATCACCTGGAGCAGAATGTTAAAAAGATCTTGATGAGCTTTTTCAATCTCATCAAGCAGCAGAACACAATGGGGACTTTTTCTAATGCCGTCTGTGAGAATTCCTCCCTGGTCAAACCCGATATATCCGGGAGGTGCACCGATAAGCCTTGATACAGCGTGTTTTTCCATGTATTCGCTCATGTCAAAGCGCATGAAATCAACACCCATATTCAATGCCAGCTGTTTTGCAGCCTCGGTTTTACCCACACCGGTTGGTCCGGTAAAGAGGAACGAACCAATGGGACGTTCAGGAGCTGATAAACCAGCCCTTGATCTTTTAATTGATGTTGCAAGAGTTGAAACGGCATTGTCCTGGCCAAAGATAACCTGTTTAAGTTTTGTATCGATATTTTCCAGAATTGACTTATCCGATGCTGTCACATTTGTTGCAGGTATTTTTGCAATTTTTGCAATGGTTTTTTCAATATCCGTTGCAAGGATGTTTTTTCGGTCTTCTCTTCCTGACAACCTTATTAATGAGCCTGTTTCATCCATGACATCAATGGCCTTGTCAGGCAGAAACCGATCATTTATATGTTTGGCAGACAGTCTTGCACAGGCTTCAAGGGCTTCATCTGTATAGATTAATCCATGGTGTTCTTCATAACATGATTTAAGTCCCTTGAGAATATCAACGGTCTCGTTAACGGATGGTTCAGGCACCCCTATTTTTTCAAATCTTCTGGAAAAGGCCCTGTCTTTTTCAAAATAGTTTTTATACTCTTCATAGGTTGTGGTACCAATGCACCTTAATAATCCATTGGAAAGAGCAGGTTTTAAAATGTTTGATGCGTCCATGGAACCGCTGCTTGTGGCACCGGCACCAACCACTGTATGGATTTCATCAATAATAAGCAGAGCATTTTTTTTCTCTTCAAGAGCTTTGATGACATTTTTGAGCCTCTGTTCAAAATCACCCCTGTATTTTGTTCCTGCAATAAGGGCTCCCATGTCCAATGAGTACATTTCAGAAGATTGAAGAAAATCAGGCACCTCTTTTTGATATGCTTTAAGGGCAACCCCTTCTGCAATGGCGGTTTTTCCAACTCCAGGATCTCCTACAAAAACCGGATTGTTTTTGCGTCTTCTACAGAGGACCTGCATTGCCCGCTCTATTTCATTGGTTCTGCCGATAAGGGGATCAATTTTACCATTTGCAGCTTTTTTTAAAAGATTTGTGGTAAAAAGTGCCAGCGGGTCATTTTTCTTTTTCTTTTTCTGCTGCTGTTGTCCAGGTCTTGCAGACCGGGGAGCTGGTCTGCCTTTTTGTGCTGCATCTGCTGTCTCTTTGCCATGGGAAATAAGCTCTAGTACATTAAGCCTGGTGATGCCCTCAGCTTCAAGAAAATATGCAGCATGGGAATCTTTTTCCTGGAAAATAGATGCAAGAATATCCCCAAGGTTTACTTCGTTTTTTTCTGCTGAACGGGCATGGTTTATAGCCCTCTGTATCATTCTCTGGAAACCTATTGTCTGCTGGAGAACATACTCTTCTCCCTCACCAATGGAGTTCATTTTTTCATTAAAGAAAATGTCCAGGTTGTTTTTTATCAGTTCAGGGTTGCCGCCACATTTTTCAATGGTCTCAGCACCTGTGCCATGGTTTAGGATTGCATAGAGAACATGTTCAACACATACATACTCATGCCTTCTTTTTTTTGCCTCTCTTACCGCAACTCCAAGAGTTGTGCTCAGTTCCTTGCTTATCATGGCTACTCCTTTTCCATTGTGCATTTTAAAGGGAATCCATTTTCCCTGGCCAGCTTATGTACAGTCTCTACCTTGGTCTCTGCAATTGCATAAGTAAAGACTCCGCAAAGACCTTTTCCCTGTTTATGTACATTAAGCATTATTTCGGAGGCTTTTTCAAGTGATTTTCCAAAAACATTAACAAGAATTTTTACAACAAACTCCATGGTTGTGTAATCATCGTTGTGAATAATTACCTTGTACATGGAAGGACGCCCTTTTTGATGCTTTGATTTTGATGCTGTTTTCTCTTTTATTTCAGGAAGAACTGTGTCCATAAAGATCTAGGCTCCGCAACATTTTTTATATTTTTTTCCACTGCCGCAGGGGCAGGGATCATTTCTTCCAATTTTTGGATTGGTTCGTGTTATGGGTGTTTTGACAACAGATTCATCAGAATGGGACAAGATAAGGTTGTCGTTGTCAGGATTGCGCATCTCATTGAATTCCTCAGGCATGGCAATCTGAATTCTAAAGAGTATTGTAAGGATCTCTTCCTTAATACGGTCAATAAGTGCCTGGAACATTTCATAGCCCTCTTTTTTATAAACCACAAGAGGATTTTGCTGGGCATATCCGCGAAGGCCGATACCCTCTTTTAAATGATCCATGTTAAGCAGGTGATCTTTCCACAGAGAGTCAACCGTCTGGAGCATGATATATCTTTCAAGCTGCCGGGTTTCCTGTTCTCCTATAATGGAGGTTTTATCCTGATAAAATTTCTTTGCTTTGTTAATCACCAGGTCAGCTGTGTTATCTGCTGTAAAATCGTTTTCAGGAACAGATTTAAAATCAGGATCAAAATTAAACTGTTTTTTTACTGCATCTGATAATCCCTTAAGATCCCACTCCTCCACGGGAAGTTTATCCTGCTCAAACTCTTCAACAATCTGCAGAGCTTTTTCTTCAATCATGTCAAGAATAACAGGGTGGAGATCACTCTTCTGGAGAGCTTCCCGTCTCTGTTTGTATATAACCTCCCTCTGCTGATTCATTACATCATCATATTCAATCACCTGTTTTCTTATTTCAAAGTTATGTCCTTCAACCTTGGACTGGGCATTTTCAATTGCTCTGCTGATAAGGCCGTGTTCAATAGGCTCTCCTTCATCAATACCAAGTTTGTTCATTACGGTTGTGATTCTGTCTCCGCCAAATATTCTTAACAGATCATCCTCAAGGGATAGATAAAATCTTGATGAGCCCTGATCTCCCTGTCTTCCTGAACGGCCCCTTAACTGATTGTCAATGCGCCTTGATTCATGCCTGGATGTACCAAGTATATGAAGTCCGCCAAGCTCTTTTACCCCTTCTCCAAGTACAATATCCGTACCACGGCCTGCCATGTTGGTGGATATTGTAACAGCACCTTTCTGACCGGCGTTGGCAACGATTTCAGCTTCAGCCTGGTGGTGCTTTGCATTAAGGACAGTATGCTTTATTCCTCTTTTTTTAAGTTTGGTGCTGAAATCTTCTGAAACATCAATGGCGATTGTACCCACAAGGACAGGCTGTCCCTTTTTATGAAGTGTAATGATCTCTTTTATTGCTGCTTCATATTTCTCTTTTTTTGTCTTGTAGATTACGTCAGCCATGTCATCTCTTATCATTGGCTTATTTGTGGGAATAACAAGGACATCAAGGTTGTATATCTTTTGAAATTCAGGAGCCTCTGTTTCAGCAGTTCCTGTCATACCTGAGAGTTTATCGTACATCCTGAAAAAATTCTGAAATGTAATGGATGCAAGGGTCTGGTTTTCATTGGCAATTTTTACATTCTCCTTTGCCTCCAGTGCCTGGTGAAGTCCCTCACTATACCTTCTTCCTGTCATTAGTCTGCCTGTAAACTCATCAACAATGACAACTTCATTGTTTTTAATAATATAATCCACATCAAGTTTAAAAAGTGTGTGGGCTTTTAAAGCCTGGTTTAAATGGTGAAGAAGCTCTATGTTTTTTGGGTCATAGAGGTTGTCAACATCAAGAAGACCTTCACCCCTTGTAATTCCTGCCTCCGTGAGCATTACACTTTTGGCCTCTTCATCAATTGTGTAGTCTATATCCTTTTTAAATCCTGGAATAATTGTGTTGATCTGGATGTACATGCCTGTGGATTTTTCAGCAGGTCCGGATATGATCAGAGGAGTTCTTGCCTCATCAATGAGAATACTGTCAACCTCATCCACAATGGCAAAATTGAGCTCCTGCTGGGCAAGAGTCTCCTTGTCAAACTTCATGTTATCCCTCAGGTAATCAAATCCGAATTCATTGTTGGTGCCATAGGTGATATCTGCACTGTATGCTTTTTTTCTCTCCTGGTCATCCATGTCATGGAGAATAATCCCAACTTTAAGACCGAGAAAGGAGTATATATTATCCATCCATTCAGCATCACGCTTTGCAAGGTAATCATTGACAGTTACAATGTGAACACCTTTTCCTGTAAGGGCATTTAGGTAGGCAGGAAGAGTTGATGCCAGTGTCTTTCCTTCACCGGTTTTCATCTCGGCAATCATTCCTCTGTGCAGGGCAATTCCGCCTATCAGCTGGGAATCAAAATGGCGCATTTCAAGTGTGCGCCAGGAGGCTTCCTTTACAACTGCAAAGGCTTTTGCAAGGATATCATCAAGAGATTCACCCTTTTTAAGCCGTTCTCTGAAAATATCAGTCATTTCAGCAAGTTCATGGTCTTTCAGCTTTTGCATTTCAAGTTCAAAACCGTTGATCTCTTCAACCAGCGGCATGAATTTTTTTATTGCTCTGTCATTGCTGGAGCCAAATATTTTTGAAAGTAATGTCAGCATTTATAGTCTGCCTTAATAAATAAAGTAATTTAAAGTTTTATATAACCGGCATGGCCGGAGCATGGTCATTCTCATCGGTCACAACAAAATATGAAAGTCTAATCATTATAACCGTTTGGACGGACTTTCATATAAAACCGGCATGGCCGGAGCATGGTATTGAACACTCGATGATCCTTTGAGAAATAAAGATTTAATTTAGAATATATTTTTGCGGATTTACGGAAACTCCGTTGATTTTTATTTCATAATGAACATGGGGACCTGTACTTCTGCCTGTGTTTCCCATGAGTCCAAGGACATCACCCCGTTTTATAATATCTCCTCTCTTAACAAGTATTTTACTAAGATGTCCGAATTTAGTTACTAGTCCATGGCCATGGTCAATAACCACCATTTTGCCCATGAACATTTTCTTTTTTGCATATGATACTTTTCCTTTTGCGGTTGCAATAATTTTTGTTCCTTTTCTATTTGCAATATCAATACCTGAATGAAACTCTTTTTGTCCTGTAAATGGAGATTTGCGGTATCCAAATTTTGAGGTGATCCATCCTTTGACAGGACGAATTGATGGTGTTGAGGCAAGGATGTTTCTTTTTTTTGCAAGTTGTTTTAAAAGCTGCTTAAAATCAGAAGTCTTTGCCAGGGAGGCTGTCTCTATTTGATTTACCTGCTTATGCATTTCCCGTATGAGGCTGTTGTGTTTTTGTGTTATCTGAAGTTTTGAATCAAGCTCTTCATGGGAGAACCCGCCAGTTCCAAAAAGTAATGATGACTCGCTGTTTGGTTTAATATCTGCAATGACCCTGACTCTGCTTTCAAATTCTGCAAGATTTATAACTTTTGCTTTAATGCTGTTGATCTCATGGGCAAAATTTTGTATCTGAACTCTCTGGGTCTGGATTTCATTGTTTTGTTCTTTGATTTTTTCTAAAAGAATCTTGTTGCCAAAACAAGTTTCTTTGAGTTTGTAATAGTCAAAGCCTGTATATGTCAGGCCTGCAGCAAAAGTTAGAAAAAAAATTACAAGGGATACTAAAAAAAATTTTGAGACTGAAAATTCTTTGATGTTAGATGATGAGCTATCATGGAACCATACTTTTATTTTGTTTTTCATCATATCCTTCTTTAGTCTGTAATATTAACTTCTCAACTTTCTGACCTTGATTTGACCGGTCAAAGTGTCAATGCCATATCCCCACCCATGAACAATCCAGAAAGTTGAGTTAATTTTTAAACTGCTCCCTGAATTGTTGTCAGACCGGATTGTTCATCAATTCCAAACATGAGATTCATATTTTGAACAGCCTGACCTGCAGCACCTTTTAAGAGATTATCAATTGCCGATACAATAATTAAACGTCCTGATTCTCTATTCAGTATAAACCCGATATCACAGAAGTTTGTTCCCCTTACATGGGCTATATCAGGAAACTGA
>JAYEHB010000335.1:0-6813 GCA_034659375.1 Thermodesulfobacteriota bacterium | reverse complement strand
ATTGTCCACCATTTTCCATCTTTCATGACTCGCTGAAATCTCTGTTTAATAAAATCAAAACAACACTGCCCATTGAATATATTACCTTTCTTGAACAGTTTGAACAAAATATTAAAGCAGGACAACAACCTTATAAACTCTATACTGGTTTCAAGGACACATTGAACAAAATAAATAAAGCCGTCATGACCAGAAGATATGTTGATATTTCCTATTTTACAATGAGCAGAAAGAAGAAAACCAAACGGCGGGTTGCTCCTTATAATATCTGGTTTTTTGATGGAACTTTTTATATGGTGGGTTTTTGCCTGAAACGAAAAGAAATAAGAACATTTGCCTTTGATCGTATAACAATTCTTGATGTAACAGATGATTTATTCAAAAGACCTGAGAATTTTTCAGTTGAAGAGTATATGAGGACAAGCTTTGGAGTATTCCATGGAGAACCTGCTAAAGTCAGAATTTGGTTTGCCCCTGAAGCAGCAGGATACATTAAAGAAAAAATATGGCATGAATCACAAATAATTTCTGATCAAAAAGATGGCTCAATTATTTTTTAGGCAGAAGTTGCAGGAATTGATGAAATCAAAATATGGATTATGGGCTGGGGCGCTAAAGCAAAAGTTATTGTGCCTGAATTATTGAAGAATGAAATAAAGTCTGAAATTGATTCATTAATACATTTGTATGATTGAAATACCAGATACAGCTATAATCTTCAATTTTTTGCCATATTGATTTGATCCTTTAAATTGCCAGACAACTTAAAAGTCACAACTCTTTTTTTGTCCAACATCATAGTTCTCCCAGTAGCAGGATTTCTTCCCTTCCTCGGAGCTTTTTCATTCACCTGAAACTTTCCAAACCCTGTTATCATTATATCTTCTCCTGGTGCCAGTGTTGATTTAATAGTTTCAAGAAGAGTTTCTATTGTATCTTTTGCTTGAGAGGGTGAATGGTTGTTTTTAGTTGAGATTTTTTCAATGATTGTTTGTTTGGTGAGTGCTGTCAATTTGGGTGACGCTCCTTTTTTTTATTAACATGTTTAAAATACATATTGTTTTGATATATCTACTGCCATTGTAGAAAAGTTGTCAAGGAAAAGGAAGGAAATGAGACGGCAGGTTGAAATTAATAATTTTATGCAATGTTATGAACACCCGGTGATGTTTTGGTCGGGTTCTTTTTGATCATTAAAATGTATTAGAAATGAAAAAATGTATTATATGTGTATTAAATTCACATAAAAAACAAAAAAAGGTTTTCACTCACAAAGCTAAAACCCTTGATATGATTGGCGCGCCCGGCAGGATTCGAACCTGCGACCCCCTGATTCGTAGTCAGATACTCTATCCAGCTGAGCCACGGGCGCTCAAAACCTTTTAACAATATCTTGAATCTGCTTTTATGTCAATAAAAAAATAAATTAAATTGAATTTTAATTGTAGCAAATTCGATTTTAAGGTACCTTTATTTTTGACCAATATGCATCCATAGATATGGTAGATCTGTTTGCCTCAACAAATTTAGACTCTTGATGATATGCCGTAATTAGAACGGCTGAAAATTTACAATTGACCTTATTGTAAAAACATGAATATAAATAGATATATGGATGATGAATTTTATATGAATCTTGCCCTTTTTGAGGCAAAAAAAGCAGTAAAAATGGATGAAGTCCCTGTGGGTGCCGTTCTTGTGGATAAAGAGGGCAAGGTGATTGGGTGTGGATACAATCAGCCGATCACTCTGAATGATCCCTGTGGCCATGCAGAAATTCTTGCACTGCGCATGGGTGCAGAGGTAATAGGGAATTACAGGCTTTCAGGAACAACCATCTATGCAACCATTGAACCGTGTATTATGTGCATGGGTGCAATCATTCATGCCAGAGTGGCCAGAGTTGTTTATGGTGCTGGTGATCCTAAATGGGGAGGAGCAGGTTCATTGTATGATTTTGCTTCTGATAAAAGGCTGAATCATAATCCTGTAGTTGTTTCAGGAGTCTGCTGTGATGAAGCCAGGGAAATAATCAGAGCGTTTTTCAGGAATAAAAGGAGTAAGTAGTGTCAAATACAGTTATTGTCGGCACCCAGTGGGGTGATGAAGGCAAAGGAAAAATTGTCGATCTTTTAAGTGGGGATGCCGATTATGTTGTAAGATTTCAAGGTGGAAATAATGCCGGACATACAATGGTGGTTAATGGTAAAGAGATTATAAGCCATCTGGTCCCTTCAGGAATTATTCAGAATAAAAAATGTTTTATTGGAAATGGTGTTGTTGTGGATCCTGTTGTGCTTTTGGAAGAGATTGATTATCTTGTTAAAAATGAGATAGATGTTTCTCCTGAAATGCTGAAAATAAGTGACAGAGCCCACATGATCATGCCTTATCACAAACACGTTGACAAAGCTCGTGAAATAAAGAAAGGTGATAAAAAAATAGGCACAACAGGTCGTGGCATTGGCCCGTGTTATGAAGACAAAGCCACCAGAAGAGGAGTTAGATTTGCAGATTTACTTGAGCCTGAGTTGTTTGCAGAAAAAGTGACAGCTATTCTGGAAGAAAAAAATTTTTATTTTAAAAATTATTTTCATGTAGAAGAGCTTGATGCAAAGGCTGTCATTGATCAGTATCTTACTCTCTGCAAGCGTCTTATTCCATATATTGCTGATGTTTCTGTTATCCTCAAGCACGGCATGGATCAAGGAAAACAAGTGCTCTTTGAGGGAGCCCAGGGAACGCATCTTGATGTTGAGCACGGGACATATCCTTTTGTGACATCCTCCAGTACTGTTTCAGGAAATGCTGCATGCGGTTCAGGCGTGGGGCCTGGCAAACTTGATGAAGTTATTGGTATTGTAAAAGCCTATACCACAAGGGTGGGCAGCGGTCCTTTTCCCACAGAGCTTTTTGATGAAACAGGAGAGAGACTTCAGAAAAAAGGTGCGGAATTTGGTGCCACCACAGGCAGAAAAAGAAGATGCGGCTGGCTGGATATGGTTGTATTGAAAAATGCTGCGCGACTTAACGGACTGACAGGTCTTGTTGTCACAAAGCTTGACGTTCTTGACGGAATGGATGAGGTTAAAATTTGTACAGGTTATGAATACAAGGGGGATATTATTGAAAATTTTCCACCTGGTATTAGTGTTCTTGAAAACTGTACACCTGTATATGAGAACCATCCGGGATGGCAGGAAGATACTTCCAGAATACTGGATTATGATAAATTGCCTGACAGTACAAAAAAATATCTTAAGAGAATTGAAGAGCTTTCAGGTGTTAATATAAAAATTATTTCTGTTGGTCCTGCAAGGGAAGCCACTATTATCAGAGAAAAAATTTTTCATTGACAATAATCTGAAAAAGGATTACAAAATATCTTTTTTCAGATGTCGGGGTGTGGCTCAGTCTGGTAGAGCACAGCGTTCGGGACGCTGGGGTCGAGTGTTCGAATCACTCCATCCCGACCATTGTTAATCTCTTGCCATGGCCGTTGGCTTAAAAGTTGAAAAGGGAAAAACAAGGACGTGAAAAATGTGGTTTTTTACTCTGTTCTACTCTATTTTTTTAAATCAGATTCAGATATTAGGTAGAATATTTGAAAACTGATACTCCTCAGCTTTCATGCCTTTTGAGAGTTCATCCCCAACTGTTGTCATGGTAACAATTGACCATCACAGGGCATCAAAAAAATTTATATTTTTTTCAAAAAAAAACAGTAGTATACTTCCTCCCAAAAGCACAATAACGGCAAAAAAAAGATTTTATACATTTTTTCCCTGTGGAGCAGAGAGAAAAACTTTTTCATGATAAAAAAACATTGAACATGGTTTAACTCCTGATTGATTTTTTGGCTTGACCATAACTTCAGCCACCATATGCGTTACCATGAATATTTGACAGATTTTGTCTCTTCTTTCAAGTTAAATGATTTTTTACACCAATCGTGCTACCAGATAATCATGCTCCGTCCATGCCGGCTATGGGCAAATATCCAGATAAGGATAAAAACCTTGACATCCTGTTAAGCTATCCATTAGGGTACCAACTTGTCCGCTATTCTGAATTCAGACTGTTTTTTTCAGGAATTTCAGTTTTTTTACCGGCAAAACTGTTTTTGTTGTGTGATCTGGATCTTTGTTGTCGCTATTGCAATTGCATGGAAAAAGTAAAAGGTAAGTAAATATTTACAAAGATAATACTCTGTATTTAATAGAAACAATAGTGTTGCACTAAACCATTTGAGAGGTGAATTTGAAAAAAAATAATAGTACAGGAATTACAGGAATAGGATCTGCTCTTGTGGATCTGTTGATAAATGAAAGTGATGAATTTTTAAAGTCAGTGGGCAAAGAAAAAGGTGGAATGACACTTCATGAAAACAGTGAAATAGAGGCTGTTTTAAAAAAGAGTTCTCAAAAGCCCGTTGTTGTTGCAGGGGGAGCTGCGTGTAACACAATAGTTGGTGTGGGTATGCTTGGAGGGAAAGCAAGGTTTATTGGAAAAAGAGGGGAAGATGACTATGGTGAGTTGTATGAAAATCAGATTAAAAAGTGTAATGTTGAACCTCTGTTTGATTTTTCTAAAACTCCCACAGGTAAAGTACTCTCTGTAATAACTCCTGATGCCCAGCGTTCCATGTTTACATATCTTGGTGCATCCACAGAGCTTGAACCTGGAAAAGTTACCCGGGACAGGTTTGAGGATACAGCCATTGCTGTAATAGAAGGGTATCTTCTCTTTAATCCTGATCTTATGATGGCATCCTTGAAAAGTGCAAAAGAGGCGAACGCTTTAATAGCACTTGATCTTGCAAGCTTTGAAGTTGTTGAGGCTTCAAAGGAAATTCTTGGAAACATTGTAAAGGAGTATGTTGACATTCTCATTGCCAATGAAGACGAGGCAAGGGCCTATACAGGTTTTACAGATGAGGCAAAGGCCATCAGGGCTCTGTCTGAGAATGTGGATATTGCTGTTTTAAAGGTTGGAAAAAAGGGAAGTTATGTTGCAAACAACGGCAATATTATCAGAATTGAACCAAAAACCGGAGTCGATGCTGTGGATACAACCGGAGCAGGAGATCTCTGGGCTGCCGGTTTTTTATTTGGAATCGCCCACGATTATTCCCTGGAAAAAAGCGGAGAAATAGCCTCTGCATGCGGTTATGAGGTCTGCCAGGTTGTTGGCGCCCATATCCCGGAAAAAGAATGGGCAAAAATTAAACAGCTTTTATAATATAGGCCTTTGGACCGCATGAATCGGCTTCTAACCTGTCTAATCTGAAGGTCACACTCAAAAATGTAAAGTTGTTTTTGAGTGTGCCCTAAGCCGGAACGACCTGCAATGGCCGCTATATAACTGTTTTCCAGAAGATGGTTCCGGTTGTGCCTCTATGTTTTCTGGTAATGGTGTTGTTCTCTGCAATTGATTCAAGATAGTCTCTGATTATTTTTTTGATTTCTGATTCTGGTTTGTCAGAGACTTTTTTGAAAAAAGAGACTCTGCTGTCAAGCTCTTCGTCCATACTGAGTTTTTGTTCCCAGGAAATTGAATTAAAAGATATTTCAGGAAACAATCCCATGGAAAAAAGAAGGTTGAATTTAATCATAAGGTTCTGGGGCCTGTCTTCAAGCTTTTTGCCCATTATTTTTTCCCACAGAGCGTCAAGGATGGGGTGATTTCTCTTTTCAGCCCATCCTTTAACGGCACATGCATTTTTTGATGTTTCCATGAATTTGAATAATGTTTCAGGCGTTGAAATAGCTGGAGACATGAAAGCAATGGAGAGATCAAACTTTTTTTTCCACCCAAGCTCCCTGATATCTGCTGTTTTCCAGTTCATAAGGATAAAGTCGATTTTTTCTTTCAGGTTTCCAGGTGTCTCCATTCTGCTTCTTTCAAGCATTCCCTGGGAAAAATCAATGGCTGTTACATCTGCACCCTGTTTTGCAAGTTCCCTGGCAAGGCTTCCCGTACCACATCCAACCTCAAGAACTTTTATTCCCGGAAACATGACATTGTTTCTTTTAAGCATTTCAATGCTTTTTTCAATGTTTCTGGATGAAATTTCACTATTATCTTTGTTGTAGGACAAAGATGCTTTGTCCCAGAATTCAGGTGTTGAAAATCCCTTATGGACATTTTTTGTATCACTGTTTTCCTGGTTTTCCCATGTTCTGATCCAGAACTCTTTTGTAAAAACATTATCTTGATTGCTCAATTATAGACCCTCCATATTTTTTATAACCGGCACGGCCGGAGCGTGGTCATTCTCATCGGCCACAATACCCTAAAGGGCAGAAACCAAACAATGAAAGTCATGCGATTGCAGTACGTTAGACGGACTTTCATATAAACCGGCACGGCCGGAGCGTGGTTTCCGCATCGGCCACAACAAATTTAGAAAGTCTATCATTGCAGTCGCTTGGACGGACTTTCATATAAACTGCCACGGGCAGATCTGGTTTTTCACTTCAGCTTGCCCACAACAAAGAATGAAACTCCATGATTTTAAAAAGTTATATGGAGTTTCATATAAAAAGTTTTTAAATTACATTCCCAGAATACAATGTCAATAATAAGTTGTTTTTTTTGTTTTTTATGATGAGTTCTGGATATTTGTTATAAAGAATCGGATACCACATACCGTATTTTTGCACCGCTTAACCACAACATACAGATGCTTTTGACGTAAAAAGGGCTTAGGGCAAATATCCAGGATGAGTTCATTAATTTTGACTTTTTTTGATTTAGCTATTATAGTTAATAGTTATGCTTTCAGAAAAAAAGCACAGTTTATGCTACTGT
>JAYEHB010000334.1:0-6862 GCA_034659375.1 Thermodesulfobacteriota bacterium | reverse complement strand
AGCTCTGCCCTTAAAAAAACTTCAACAATCTCTTTAACTTTAAACCCCGGCTTTGAAAAAAATTGCAGATTATTTTCAGCAACAAATGATTCAAAAATATCCGTACATAAAACCAGAGTTTTTGGAATTTTGATGTTTATCTCTGGATTATTTTGATGAATTTTACTGTTCTGACTGAGAAGAGTGGACATAAATGCAAGTCCCCTGGCCTTTCCACCAAGGGACCCATCACCTATTTTAACAAATTCTCTTATATCTGAATCAAAATAATTTCTCTCAAACCTTGAAACAAGACCCTTTTGCCGCTGTATCCTTAATTCATGTATGCTGGAAATAATAAAACTTCTAAGCTCCTCAACATCTTTAAAATCACTGCGTTTAAGAGATCTGAACTTTAAAGCAATATCAATTTCAGAACGAGCCATGAGCCATCTTGAAAAATGATCACGATCTGCATGAAAAGCAATGGATTCATCGGGGATATGGGGGAGTTTTGCTTCAAGCTGCAAAAGGTTTGCTGCAAGGTCAATCTGTTGTCCATTGGGCATGGAAAAAACAAATTTACCAAAACCAAGATGGTTCAAAAAAAAGATATGGACAGCATTGAAAAGGTCAGCAGAATTTTTATCAATAAAGAGAGCTGGAATAGTATCAGCTTTTTTTCTGTTTTCAGACTCTGAACTCATGAGAAGCAGCGGAAGGCCGGGACTATCTCCTCTAACGTGAGAGAGCAGGGCTATCCCTGCACCAGGATCTATCTCTCCATTTCTTGGAAACCGCGTATCAGAGATTACGCAGAGAATATAAGATCTGTATTTTTGATAAAGTTCCATGGCACATTCATAATTTTTGGCAAGAAGCAGTTTTGGTCTTTCACGCATTTTAAGGAGTTTAAGGCTGTCGTTAAGATCTCTTGTGAGCAATGCCTCGGTCTGGGTCACGATCTCTTTATAGATAATTGGCAGAAAAAAAGAGTAATAATCCGGAGAGTCTTCCACAAGAATCACTACACTTACATTGGCAAGAGCTGTATCCTTATCAACATTTAAATGGTCTTCAGCATTTTTTATCAAAGCAAGGAGCAAATCTGAATTCCCGGACCAGATATAAATATTATCAATATCTTTACATGGAGTGGTGGAAACATGGGGAATTGACCGAAGACTGGGAGCTAAAATAATAACAGGAAGCGTTGGGTTGATTTTTTTAATCTCCTCCCCAAGTGCTAAAAGATCCATCTCCTTTAGATGGGGAATAATAAGAACCATGTCAAACTCTTTTTTATGTAACAGGGCCAGGGCTTTTTTAACGGAAGATGCCCCTGTTATTACGGGAGGATGACTGAGGTTCAAACCGCTGTATTCATTTATAATCTTTGAAGTAAGGGTTCCGCCTTCTTCCATGACAAACATATTGTAAAGGCTGGAAATAAGAAGGATTTCCCTTATTTCATGTTCCATCAGCTCCTGAAACAGCTCGGGTCCGTTATGAAAGATACCGGCAAATTTATTGTTTTCCATATCCATTTTAAACTTTGCACTTTTTTAGCTTACGGGCAATAGTTGACTGATTAAGTCCAAGCTTTAATGCAGCTTCTGCCTGGGTATTGTACTTTTTCATTGCTTTATTAAGAATCCTTGTCTCAAATTTTTCAACCATTTGCTGAAGAGTCAGATCCTTCTCCCACATATCCATATCCAATTTTTCTTCTCCCACGGTTGCAAGAACGCTTCCTGGAAGATCTTCATAACTAACCATGCCTTTATGCTTCATCACAACCATTCTTTCACAAATATTGATCAACTCCCTTACATTGCCGGGATAGGCATAGAGAGTCAACAGATCCACCACTTCGCTGGACATGGTTATAATTCTCTTTTTCTGATATTTTTTACTGAACTTCTCAAGATAATGGTTAAGCAGAGGAATAATGCAATCTTTTCTTTCCCTTAAAGCAGGGATGGTAAGGGGAACAACATTGAGTCTGTAATAGAGATCACTTCGAAACATATGTTTTTTGATCATTGTTTTCAGATCCTGATTTGTTGCCGCAATAATACGCACATCCAGTTTTTTACTGGCTGTGCCTCCCACACGGGTCACAAGACTGTCTTCAAGAAATCTCAAAATTTTCACCTGGGAAGGCAGCGGCAGTTCAGCAATCTCATCCAAAAAAATAATACCTTTATCTGCCATTTCAAACTTCCCTGGTTTTCCATTCCTGTTCGCACCAGTAAAAGCTCCTTTTTCATAACCAAACAACTCACTTTCCACAAGGGAAGCCGGGATTGCACCACAATTCAGCTTTATCATAGGCTGATCTGCCCTTGCTGAATATTTATGGATAAGATCTGCAATAACACCCTTGCCTGTCCCTGATTCTCCAAGAAGAAGAACTGTGGAATCAACTCTTCCAAGCTTGACGGACTTTTGAATAATATTCACATAACAGGGAGTTTTTGCGATAATATGCTGGGATTCGACCTCTTCAATCTGCATCTCCAGCAAATTCCTCTTAAACTGCTCATTTAAAGCCTCCTGTTCCTGAAGTTCTTCCTGAAGTCTTGTAATTTCGGTAATATCCCTTTCATTTACCACAATCCTGAACATCTTTCCTGTATTTTTATCAAACACAGGATTTCCAGTGAGAAACAGTTTACTGCCATTTCTGGTTTTCTGAATAATACTTGCCTTTTTTCCTGTTTCAAGCACCTTCATGGTGACAGATTTATTTATCAATCCATCCTCAACAAGTTCACGCATATGTTTTCCAACTACATCAACAGCTTTTACATCAGTTAGACGCTCTGATGCAGGATTGATACGAAGTACATACCCCTGGCCGTCACAGATCCATAAACCGTCATTACTGGAATCAATGAGAGTATCAAGCTCAATGGAAAGTTCCTGAAAGGAATTCATCTTCTCTGTAACGGCCTCAATATCTGTTACATCCTGAAATATACAAAACACACCCAAAACTTTCTGTTTCACAATAACGGCACTGAGGCGTACTAAAAAACTTTTTTCATTATGCTTTAAAGGAATTTTGAGCACAGAGAATTTTTCATTTAAAATGTCCGAGACTGGTTTCAACATTTCAGGCAGAGTTGAGGAGATCAGTGTTCCAGGAAAAATACCCAGAAAATCCTGGGCTTTTTTGTTGGAAATCACAGCTTGACCTTTAGAGTCAAGTACACCAATCCCATTGGGGGTGGAATTGAGCATTGCCTTACTGAATTGTTTCCAACCAATCTCTGTTCGCACCTGGTCTGTATCCCCCATGGGAAACTCTATAATCTTCATCACCATTATAACTCTCCATTTAAATGAGTACAGGGTCTGACAAAAAATGAACCTCCCATGATTACAGTTGCCCCTGATGAAGGGCAACCACAGGGGGTTGCCCCTACTGGTTTGACAGGACTTTCATATAAAATTAAACCTGAAACAATCATATTTCAAGAAAAAAAACAACCTGATGAACATTTATTAATGAAAAAACCTTGACAAAAAAATAACTCCATGGCATTCCTTACAATAAAAAACAGTGTTTTATATTATGGAACAATAGCACAATAAGGAATTATGCAAAAAGAAGATACAAAATATAATTCAATAGAAAAGGCCATACAGATCTTGCTGAAATTTCAAGAGGGCGGGGGGATTTTTGGAGTAAGGGAACTGAGTCAGGAGCTTAATTTCAGTCCTGCCACTGTACAGAGAATATTGCAGACCCTGAAAGACTATAATTTTGTTGATCAGGATACAAGCTCACGCCAGTACTTTCTTGGCAATGTTTTTTACGGATTTCTTCAAACCCTTCACGATTCCAACCGCATAACACGAACAGCCAGAAAATTCATGGAACAAGTGGCGGGCAAAACAGAAGAGACTGTCCATTTAAACATTATTGACGACAGCCATCGTATCTGCATAGATACAATGGAATCCACCCGTCCCCTCCGGGCGGGTATGCCGTTGGGACACAGATCCCCCCTCTATGCAGGAGCATCTGCAAAATGTCTTCTTGCTTTTTCATCACCAGACTTTATTGCAAATTATCTAAAAAAGACTGAGATCATTGCATTCACCAGCAACACTTTAGTTGATAAAAAAAAATTAAACCAGACTCTGAAGAATATCAGAAAAAAGAAATTTGCCGCAAGCATGGGCGAAAGGACTCCGGGCTTAGGCTCTGTGAGTGCACCTGTACTTGACAGCAATGGAGCAATTCTGGCAAGTATCAGCCTTGCAATTCCTGAAATAAGATATTCCCAAAAACAATACTTGGAAAAATGTGTAACTATATTGACCACTGCAGCAGTATCCTTGTCAAAAACAATGGGTTATAAAGGAAGTTAACAACTCAACTTTCTGGATTGTGCATGTCAAGGCCTGTGCGTGGGGTCAGGTTTTGAGACTTTAACCGGTAAAATCAAGGTCAGAAAGTTGAGTTAACAATTAACTCCTTGCAAAAATTTAAAAAAAAAGATAAAACACATAGCTAAATAATAGCTACAATACAAACACAAAAATAGGAGATGTCATGGATTTTAAACTCTCAACAGAACATGAAATGTTAAGAAAAGCAGTAAAGGAATTTGCCACAAAAAAAATTGCACCCAATGCTGATGAATGGGATGAAAACCACTACCTGCCCTATAAGGAAGTGATGAAACCCATGGGCGAACTTGGTTTTTTCGGAACTGTAATTCCCGAAGAGTACGGTGGCGAGGATATGGGATGGATGGCTGCAATGATTGTTACAGAAGAGATTGCAAAAGCCTCATCCTCCCTTAGAGTTCAGATCAATATGCAGGTTCTTGGCTGTGCCTTTACAATTTTTAAATATGGGACAAAAGAGGCAAAAGAGAAATACATAGAAAAACTCTGCACAGCTGAATATCTTGGAGGCTTTGGAATCACGGAGCCCGATGCAGGTTCTGATGTTATGGCCATGTCCTCCACAGCCGAAGACAAGGGTGATCACTGGCTGTTAAACGGATCAAAAACATGGATATCCAATGCTGATGCAGCAGATGCTTTGATCTACTATGCATACACAGACAAGGATGCCGGGTCCAAGGGACTTTCTGCATTTGTTATTGAACCAAAAAACTTTGATGGGATAAAAACTTCAGGACTTGAAAAAATGGGTTCCCACTCATCTCCCACAGGAGAGCTTTTTCTGGACAATGTAAAAGTACCCAAAGAGAACATTCTTGGGAAACCAGGAGATGGTGCAAAAATTGTCTTTTCATCCCTTAATCACACCCGTCTCTCTGCTGCTGCCGGAGCTGTTGGCGTTGCCCAGGCATGTCTGGACGTAGCAACAAAATACTGCAATGACAGAAAACAGTTTGGCAAACCCATAGGCCAGTTCCAGATGAACCAGGATATGATTGCCCAGATGGCAACAGATATCGAGGCTTCAAGGCTTCTTGTCTATAAAGCTGCATGGGGAAAAGATCAGGGAAAACTCAACAACGGTCTTGACGTGGCCCAGGCTAAATATTTTGCAGGAGAGACTGTTACAAAATGTGCAAATTTTGCCATGAGAATTCTTGGAGCCTATGGTTACTCCACGGAATATCCCGTTGCAAGATTTTACAGGGATGCTCCAACATATACAATGGTTGAAGGCTCTGCAAATATCTGTAAATGGATCATTGCCCTGGATCAACTGGGAATAAGAAAAGCCAACAGATAGATTTGCTGCAAAGACGTACAGCAAACTCTGACCTTGATCATACTTTGGACCAAAGTCTTTTTTTTTGATATAGGCATTTTAAGAGGCAGATGACAACATCCCAGACCTATTGGAAATTTCCAATTTATTGAAACTTCCCACAATTGCCGAAACGATGATCAAGGCCCAAACTCTCATTATCCCCTTGTTTCCAATCTTCAATTTGGCAGCAAGGGGAATAATTAAAGTTATTTTTTAGAACATAGACGTCAAGGAGCAGTTAATGGATGATAAAGAAGCGGCAAAAAAAACCGGCAAAACAGCAGCACTCTATTTTAGCACTGTAAAAGACGAAGAAAAGCCCTATGGCTTGTGGAAAGAGTTTGACAAGGAGCTTGCCAAAGATCTCTCTCTCTTTATAACAGGACGAATGTATGCAAGAGAAAAAATCCCACACACCACAAGGCAGTTAATCACGGTTGCATCGCTTACAGTTCTTGTACGGCCTGAAGAACTAAAACTGCATATTCATGCTGCCCTTAATGTGGGATGCACCAAAGAAGAGATTGCCGAGGTAATATTTCAGACATCTATCTATGGAGGAGTACCTGCAACAAACAGTGCATTAAAGGTTCTTAAAAAGGTTCTTGAAGAGAGAACCTGATATTAGCAGGATAAAAAACAATTCAAAAAGACATCGTGTTGAGAAAAACATTCAGGAACTGACAGCAATTATCAATAAGAGTCAAGAGTAGAATTGACCCCTTTTCTCTTGACCCCTTTTCTACGATCATCACATAAACTTAAAATACAAAAAAAATATTGCTAAATCAAGCTGGTAATACTATAAATGAACAAAAATCCCAATATAATAATCATAGACCAGACCATCCGGGAGGGTATGCAGCACAAAGGCATTGTATTCTCCTATTCCCAGAGACAAAGAATAATTGAGTTCCAGGAAAAAATTGGAGTTGACATCTGCCAGGCAGGATACCCTCCAGCCCATGTAACAGAAAAAGATAATGTAAAAAAGGTATCCTATTCAAATTTAGGGGTAAACGCCGTTTAATCTCAAAAATCAAATTCTGAGCATTAATAAAAACAGTAGGTTATAATAATATTCATTGATATCATAAAATTTTACCCCGGAATTTGAATAGGATACGA
>JAYEHB010000333.1:0-6874 GCA_034659375.1 Thermodesulfobacteriota bacterium | reverse complement strand
GTGCAGGATTTTTGTTCGTCTTCAAGGTGTGATGACAGGTGCATAGTGAACTATGTGCCTGTCATCACAACGTAGAAGACGGACAAAAAGACAAACAAAATGGGTAATTATTTTTTTCCACCTCCCTAAGATAAGAGTTTACAATGATTAAAGATAAGATTGAAATATGGGCATCCTTCATATCACCTCAAAAGTACTTTACACTTTTTTGGGAAAAACCCCTGCTAATAGGGAGTAGCTCCAGAAAGTGTAAAGTACCTATGAAGGATGCCGAAATATGATTAAAGATATTTTTTGTAAAATCAGGGATTTTATCTTTTCCATGTGGCAGACAGCTGATCAGGTGGCAAGGGGAAAGGCTGTTTCTGCTATTGAACCTGAATTAGAAGAACTTGAGCATATTTTTGCCCTGCTGGTACAGGGCTCTTTTATTGGAATACCATCTCCTCCCATGCAGATATCACTTGATCTTCTTCCTTTAATGGAAAAAGATCTCATACTTATGACAACGAAGATTGATACGGCAAATGAACCTTTATCACATCTTTTTTCTATTTTTGATATATCATGAAAAGTCCTGAAATTATATTTTTTATGGGTAAAGGCGGAACCGGTAAATCCACGGTATCTGCCCTTGCCGGTGTTACCTTTGCACAAGAGGGGAAACGTGTCATGGTGGTCTCCCTTGATTCTGCACATAATCTTTCCGATATTTTTAAAATAAAGCTTTCCGATAAACCCGTTAAAATGGATTCTAATCTTTTTGCCAGGGAAGTTGACCAGGAAAAAATAATCCAGCGATATCTGAAAAACACCCGGGATTCTTTAAAAAGAACATATTCATATTTAACAGCCTTTAACCTGGATGGATATTTTGATATTTTAAAATATTCACCCGGTCTTGAGGAGTATGCTCTTATTCTTGCATTTCAACTAAGTCTTGAAAAATACTCTGATTTTGATTATCTGATTTTTGACATGCCTCCAACGGCACTCACATTAAAATTTTTCAATCTTCCTTTTCTTTCAAAAAAATGGATAGAACATCTTAAAACATTACGCCAGGAGATCAATAAAAAAAAAGAGATTGTCTCAAAGGTGAAATTTGCCGGCAAAGAGTTTACAAAAGATAAAATACTCAGTAGAATTAATGATATGAGAGATCAGTATGAGAGGCTTGAAACAATTTTTCAGGATCAGAAAAAAACAAAAATTTTTGTTGTACTTAATGACAATTCCCTTGCCGTTGTTGAAACAAAACGTATTCTCAAGGAACTTGAAAAAAACAGTGTTTTTATTCAAAAGATAATCTGGAATAGAGGTAAAAAAGATGGTTCAAAGGTTGATTCTTCTTTTTTACCGGATTCTATTGTGAATTTATATCTTCCCGATTCAAAAATCGAGCTTACCGGTTTTAAAGCGTTAAAAAATTATATAAAAATCAACTATCTTCAATCCAAAGCTTTTTCATCTAAGGTAACTCGCAAGTAATAATACACCAAAATCCTGGCCTTGTTCCCGCATATAAAAATATTAAAGGAGTTTAATTGAGCCTGTCCGGTAATAAAAAGTCAGTGACTAAGCCTGTAAATGGACTTTTATTTCTTATTCCTGCCTATCTTATATGGGGAGGCAGTCCCATCTTCTGGAAGGCTCTTGCCCATGTCTCAGCATTTGAACTTCTTTTGCAAAGAACTGTATGGTCTTTTCTGTTTTTTCTGGTCATGGTTGTTCTGCAGAACAGGACTGAAGAGCTGATTCAGGCAATAAAAAAGAGATCAATCATACTGACGCTGGTTGTAACAACCCTGCTCTTATCTACGAACTGGTATCTTTTTATCTGGGCAGTTAATCATGATCAGATACTTCAAACAAGTCTTGGATATTATATCAATCCTCTGATCATGGTTTTACTTGGAATGATTTTTTTAAAGGAGCGGCTGAGACCTCTTCAGATCATTGCCCTTATTATTGCAGGAAGCGGTGTTATCTATTATGCATTAACCCTTGGCCAGTATCCGTGGATAGCACTTACCATAGCATTTTCCTTTGGCTTTTACAGTCTTTTGCATAAAATGACTTCTGTGGCATCTTTAACCGGACTTTGTATTGAGACAATGATGCTCTCCATCCCGGCTTTACCATATCTGGTCTGGCTTTACTTAACCGGGGCAGGTGCAATGTTTCATATAGGTTCTGGTACAGATCTGCTTCTTGTGGGAACAACTCTTGTTACAGCCCTTCCTCTGCTTTTATTTACACTGGGGGCAAGGAGAAGCCTTCTTTCAACTGTGGGGTTTACCCAGTATATTGCCCCTTCGTGTACTTTTATTCTGGCATTGTTTTTCTATAAAGAACCTTTTGCCCTTGAAAAGCTTGTTACATTTCTTGCAATCTGGGTTGCACTTATACTTTATTCAGCAGATTCTCTCTATGCCTATAAAAAAATGAGGGCATCCATGGAAAAAATAAATTAAGGGCTTGGTTCTATATTTACATGTTGTTGTTGGCTTGGGTGATACTGGGAAATTTTGCAATTATCGGCAGGGTTAGTACTGGAACAAAGGCAGTATAAAAAAGTACAGTTTGTATGGAATAGATATCGGCAAGCCTGCCGATAAAAGGAGATACAGCACCACCAAGGCCATAGGCAAAGCCCATCATAAGACTTGAAACCATTGATCTTCCTTTGGGTGCAAGATTCTGGGCCATTACAACCCCTAACGGCATGGTTGCAAGAACAAAAAAACCAGCCAGAAAAGATCCTGCATAAACAAAATGTCCAGGGAGATAAAGATAGAGCAGAAGTGCCGGAGTCATTAGAGCATGGGTAAATAAAAATATTCGTTTAAAACCAAGTTTGTCTGCTAAAAATCCTGCAGTAAGCCCGCTTAATGTACCTGCAAGAATAAATATTGCCACAATAAATCCAACAGAAACAAGCTTGCATCCGGAATTTGCAAGATATACAGGCATAAAAGTCATAAATGACTGTCCTGTGACTGCCCTTAAAACCATAACCACCCAGATCAGGACAATGGGTTTCCAGACATCTCCCAATGTCTCTTTTATTGAACCAAGAAAACCATTGTTTTTAAATCCTTCACTAACAGGTTTAGGAACGAATTTAAGGCATAGAAGAAAGAATATTGCACCAATGACCATGGTATACGGCATTCTTTCAAGTTCGTATTTTGCAACAAACAACGAGATAAAAACAGGACCAATACCAAAGGCAAGTGTTCCGCCTGTATTAAATATTGACATACAAAAACTTGTTTTAAGACCGCTGTACAATGGTATCATACCAGTTACAGAAGGATGAAACATGGATGATCCAATTGCTCCGATTCCAAGTACCAGGGTAAGAATATAAAAATTTGGAGCAATACCTGACAAGGGGATAAAAAAGATTGTAAGAAAAAGACCTCCCAGAATAAATACTCTGGTCTGATACCTGTCAGCAAGATATCCTACACAGGGCTGTACTATAAAAGAAAGCAGTCTGATGATTCCTGTGAGAATTCCTACCTGTGCCATGGAAAGGGAAAGCTTGTCAGTAAAAACAGGGAGAAGCGGTCCTGTAAAAGAAGAATAAAAATCTCCTGTAAAATGGACAAGGGTTAAAGCAAATATGATTTTTGTATTGAGTTTATTATCTGTTATCATGGGAATGCTTTAATACAGCAGAATCTATTTTAGATCAAGATAAATATAGTTTTTAAAGGTATTACCATGAAGGAAAAGAGCCCAATTTGTCTTGATTTTTTTTAAAAAAGTAAGAGAAAAAGGGGATAATCCCCCTTTTTTTTATTTGCAAATCATTTTAACATCAGGTTCATTTTCTTGTGAGTATTCAATTACAGCACCGCTGCACTCTCTGTTCATGGCACAATTTACCACCATGGTTCTTCCAATATACTTAAAACCTGCATCTTCATGGATATGACCGCAGAGCAGCATGGCAGGCTGAAGTTTTATGATAAAATCTTTTAAATGTTTGCTGCCGGCATGAAACCTTTTACCCACTTTATCCAGGGTACCCCGGCAGGGAGGATGTGCAACAACAATTGAATCATGTGTTACAAATTTTTTCATTTTTTTAAGTTTTTCTTTTTCCCTGAGACATATAATGGAATAAAAGGGCAGGGGGATTGTTCCGTTGATTCCAGTAAACCATCTGTTCTCAAAGCAGAAAAATTTTTTGTCAAGGCTGTGGATACCAGGAAAAGATCCAACAATTTTTTCAACAGACTGCAGGTCTGAGTTGCCACGAATGACCAGTAGAGGAACCTGGATTCTGCTTAACCTTTTAATAATTTTTTCTGCATGAAAATAATTTGTAATATCACCGGCTATAACAACCAGATCCGGCTTGTAAAGATCAATGTTTGATTCAACTTGTTCAATTTTTTCAGTTTTGCCATGGATATCAGCAACAGCATATATCAGCATATTATTATCCCTGTTTTGGAAGTTCCCTTAAGTACCTAAGCAAAATTAATCCAGACTTTTTCCTTAGACAAGTTCCCTGATATAATCAACACCTCCGTGCTGACATTGGTATAATATCAGGGAAAAATAAAATTTCAAGAATTTATTCTTTAGATTGATATGTTAGAAGCTCTGGTTTTTAACAAGGGCATCTACTTTTTCCACTCAGCTCTGATTGGGAAAAGCCAAAATTAGAATTGCTGAATTGCTGAATTGCTGTTGACACACTCTAATTATTCTATTATGTGTATTAAACAGCTTGGGGTTTTCATCAGTTTTTTTCATCATTAGTTTTTGATAACTATCTGGATGATTGCTCCTTGTACTTAATTTTAAGGAGGTTTTTCATGAAAAAAAATTTTATTTTGATGTTGATTGCTTCTCTGTTTTTCTTTTCCAGCAATGCTCTGGCTGCCACAAAAATCAAGCTGGCTGTTGTGACAAAACCCGGCAGTGCCCAGAATATTGTTGCTGAAAAATTCAAGGAACTGGTTGAGCAGCGTTCAAACCAAAAATTCCAGGTTAAAATTTATCACTCTGCATCCCTTGGCAATGAGACTGAACTTCTTCAGCAGGTTCAGATGAATACCATCCAGCTGGCCATTATCACAGGCGGTCCATTTGATACCTTTGAACCTGTTACCAGGGTTATTAACTATCCGTTTCTCTTTAAGGACAATGCCCAGGCAGATAAAATCCTTGACGGCCCCCTGGGTGCACAGATACTTAAATATCTTGAAAACTCCGGTTTTAAAGGACTGAGTTTTTCTGAAAACGGTTTCAGGAATCTCACCAACAGCAAACGACCGGTCAAAAGCCCTGATGATATTCGTGGGCTCAAGGTAAGGGTCATGGCTTCTGCCATTCACAAGGCAATCTGGAGTGCACTTGGGGCCAATCCAACACCCATGCCCTGGCCGATTTATACTGAACTTGAGCAAAAGGTCATTGACGGACAGGAAAACCCGCTGTGGGTAATGGAAGTTTATAAATTTTATGAAATTCAAAAATATATGACTCTTTCCCGTCATGTATATTCCTATCACATAGACATTGCCTCTCTCAACTGGTGGAAAACACTTGATAAAACTGATCAGGATATGATCCAGAAGACAATGTATGAAGCAGCAGTATACCAGCGGCATGATAATCGTTCAAAGGATGCAGACCGTCTTAAACTGTTAAAGGAAAAAGGGATGCAGGTTGTTGAGAATCCTGATATTGATGCATTCCGGGCCAGGGTTGCTGATCTGAAAAATATGGATATCTACCATGAGCCGAAAGTACAGGAGATGCTTTTGAAAATCATGGAAGCAGTGAAGTAATGAGTCCGAAATAACATACCCTTTTAAAAATTGAGGAACACTATCCTTCAACGGTGGCATATTCTGAAATGGGCAAGTTATTTGAAAATGGTTCCTAAATAAAAAATGAAAATGGGGTCATGAGAAAATGGGGTCAGGAATCGAGTAAATAGAGAGGCAGTGATGATTGAAAAAGCAAGTTATCTTATCAACCAGTGGATAGAATACATGCTGTTTGGTCTGGGGTTCACCATGGCCCTGATTGTTGCCGTTCAGGTGTTTTGCCGATATGTATTGAACCATTCTCTCTTCTGGTCCGAGGAGCTTGCAAGGTACCTTCTTGTGTGGCTGACTTTCCTTGGAGCATCCTGTGCCTATTACCGAAAGGTCAATCCAGGTGTTGATTTTTTCTATGCAAAATTATCTCCTCTGCTGAGAAAATTATCGTCAATATTGACCCATGTGGCATCCATGGTGCTCTTTTTTGTAATGATCATCTACGGGTACCAGTTTGCCTGGTTCGTACGTCTGCAGATCTCTCCGGCACTACAGATACCCAAATGGATTATTTTGAGTATTATTCCCATCAGTGGTGTTATTCTGATGATCCATGCTGCAACCTTTTTGTTTAGTGAATTGAAAAGAGATCCCCATGACCACTGAAATTCTGATCCTGTCACTTCTTTTTCTGTTTGTCATTAATACACCCATTGCCATTGCCATCGGTGTTGCGTCTGTTCTGGCTATCCTGATACAAGGTGATTTCAGCCTGATGATGGTGGTGCAGCGTATGTTTGGAGGCACAGACTCTTTTCATCTCATGGCAGTTCCTCTTTTCATGTTCACCGGTACCATCATGGAGGCAGGGGGTATCAGTCGCAGGATCATTGATTTTGCCAACGCTCTTGTGGGCTGGCTTCCCGGCGGACTTGCTGCTGTAACCATTGTCTCTGCCATGTTTTTTGCCGGCATTTCAGGTTCAGCCGCTGCTGATGCCGCTGCTGTGGGTGCCATTATGATTCCTGCCATGAAAAAATCAGGTTATGAATCCGACTTTGCTGCAGCTGTTCAGGCCT
>JAYEHB010000332.1:0-6879 GCA_034659375.1 Thermodesulfobacteriota bacterium | reverse complement strand
ACAATATCAAAGGATGTATGTCAAAAAGGTTTTGACTTTTGGACAGAATAAGGGTATCTTTTTTATTTATTATCTTAGGGATGTGAAAGAAAATAATTACCCATTTTGTTTATCTTTTTGCTTGTTTTCTATGTTGTGATAACAGGGACATAGTTCACTAGGCACCTGTTATCACGCCTTGAAGACGAACAACCCGATCATACAAATTGGCCTGCACAAAATCTGGACAATTATTTTTTTCCAACTCCCTTAGGGCTCACTCAAAAATAACTTTGCATTTTAGAAATTGGTAATTAATTTTTTAGTGAACCCTTATTTAAGAAGCTTAAAAACAGGGAGTATTTTAATGGGTGATTCCTTGACTTATGCTGATGCAGGTGTTGATATCAGCAAGGCAAACGATCTTGTAGAAACTATCAAAAAGCTCGCAAAAAGTACACCAAGAAAGGGTGTTATGGGAGGCATAGGAGGGTTTGGCGGTCTTTATTCATTAAATCTTTCCAATTATTCCAATCCTGTACTTGTAAGTTCTACAGATGGTGTTGGAACAAAACTTAAGATTGCATTTGCCATGGACAGGCATGATACTATTGGTATTGATCTTGTGGCAATGTGCGTCAATGATATTGCTGTACAGGGTGCAAAAACGCTTTTTTTTCTTGACTATCTTGCCATGGGAAAACTTGACAGTGATAAGGCTGCAAAGATTATTGAAGGTATAGCAAACGGCTGCATTCAGGCTGATTGTGCTCTCATCGGTGGTGAGACAGCTGAAATGCCAGGTATGTACAATGATGGAGAATATGACCTTTCAGGTTTTTGTGTGGGCCTTGTTGATAATGACAAGATTATTGACGGTTCAGGCATCAGAAATGGTCATAAACTTATTGGCATGGCATCCAGTGGAATACACAGTAATGGCTACTCCCTTGTTCGCAAAATCTGTTTTGACAGATGCAAATATAGTGTTGACACCCATATTCCTGAGCTTGGAGCAATGCTTGGTGAAGAGCTGATCAAACCCACCAGAATTTACAGTGACTCGTTACTCTCTCTTACAAGAGATCTACCGGTTTACGCCCTTGCCCATATTACCGGGGGCGGTATAGATGAGAATATTATAAGGGTAATACCAGAGTCATGCAAGGTTCTTATTGAAAAAGGAAGCTGGGAAATCCCGCCGATTTTTCAATTTTTGCAGCAGGCTGGTTCAGTCTCAGATCATGAAATGCACCGCACCTTTAATAATGGTATAGGCATGATAGCAGTTGTTCCTGAAAATGTCGTTCAGGATATTCTTGACAGATTTGCCGCCTTAAAAGAGAAAGCCTGGCTTATTGGTGAGATAGCATCCAGAAACGGTTCTGAAACTCAGGTGGAATGGGTGTAAAAAATAGATCATGATAATTCTGGGCATTGAATCCTCCTGTGATGAAACTGCGGCCGCAGTAATTAAAGATGGCAGCCAGATACTCTCTTCCATTGTTTCATCCCAGGTGGATGTACATCACAAGTATGGTGGAGTTGTTCCTGAACTTGCTTCCCGCATGCATATTGAATCCATCCTTCCCGTTGTAATTGAAGCCATTGAAACTGCTGGGATTTTAAAAGAGCAGATAGATGGTGTGGCCGTTACAAGAGGGCCTGGACTTATTGGAGCTCTTCTTGTTGGATTTTCCTTTGCAAAGGCTTTTGCATGGGGGCAGAATATTCCTTTTACAGGTGTTAATCATCTGGAAGGTCATATCTATTCAGTTCTGTTGAGGGATGACCCTCCTGAGTTTCCTTTTATTGCACTTCTTGTCTCTGGCGGTCACACAAATCTCTACCATGTTACATCTTTCAATAATTTTGAGCTCATGGGGCAGACAAGGGATGATGCTGCAGGAGAAGCCTTTGACAAGGTCTCTAAAATGATGGGTCTTGGATATCCCGGCGGTGCAATTCTTGAAAAACTTGCTGAAAAAGGGAATCCCTCTTCTATTAAGTTTCCAAGATCTTTTCTTGACAAAAATGGCTTTGATTTCAGTTTCAGCGGGCTCAAATCTGCTGTGGCAAGATATATTCAGGAGCACAGAAAAGCCCTTGACAGAGAACCCGGGCTCATGGCTGATATAGCAGCAGGATTTCAGGAGGCTGTTTTTGATGTGCTTTCCCACAAATTGATCAATGCAGCACAAAACAGAGGGTGCAGCTCCATTGCAGTTGCAGGCGGAGTTGCAGCAAATTCAGCTCTGGCAAAAAGGCTGCACAGGGATGCCTCAAAACATGGCCTCAGGGTCTATTTTCCTTTAAAAGAGTTGTGCGGTGATAATGCTGCCATGATCGCTGCAAGGGGATACAGACTCATCAAAGACGGCACCCTCTCTTCTCTTGACCATGATGTCTTTTCAAGAACCAGGATTTGAGGGTGGGGTCAGGCTTTCGTTATTGTCATTATCTTGAATTATGAATTATGAATTATCAATTATCAATTATCAATTATTGTAAATACGTTGTTTTTGCTTTTAAAATTCTTTTAAAGGATTCCACTCCCTTTGTAAAAAAATATTTCTCTTCTGAAATTGTTCTGTGAATCTCCTTAAAAGCAGTCTCAATATCAGGCCCTTTATGGCAGATAAGTGTAATATCTATTTCTGATTTAAGAATCTGCTTAACAGATGTTTTTATATCATGTTTAACGGCCTTCATATCCAGATCATCTGTCATGACAATTCCCTGAAATCCAATCTCATCCCTGAGCCATTTTTTTGCAATTTCTGGAGAGAGGCTTGCAGGCCATTTTTTGTCAATTTCAGTATATAAAATATGTGAGAGCATTATGGCACAGACATTGTTCTCTTTTGCAGCCAGAAAAGGTATTAAATCAGTTTTTTTCAGCAGCTCCCTGTCTGCATCAAGTACCGGCAGGTGCAGATGTGAATCAAGTATAGTCCTTCCTATTCCTGGAAAATGTTTTGCACAGGCCATTATCCCCTGTTTCTGAAGTTCATTTATGATATATGTACCAAGTTTTGCCACTTTTTCCGGGCTGCCGCAAAATGCCCTGTTTTTCATTATGCTGTTACTTTCTTCAGGGGCATAATCCATTACAGGTGCAAGGTTCATGTTTACATTTATAGCCTTAAGTTCATGTGCTGTGACAGCTGCAAAATTAATGGCATCGTTTTTTTCTTTTATTTGAGGGTTTCCTGGAAACAGGGTGAAAAAAGGGTGTTTCAGCCTTGCAACGTCACCTCCTTCCTGGTCAATGGATATAAAAAGGGGAGGGAGATTGCAGAAAAGAGTAAACTCCTGGGCTGATGAACATAGATCTTTTACCTGGTCAGGGGATTCAATGTTTCGGGAAAAGAGGATAAGCCCTCCGATTTTAAGATTTTTGATAAGGTATTTAATTTCATTGTTAAGCACAGTTCCGTCAAAGCCTGCCATGATTCTCTGACCTGCTAATTCTTTAGTATCATATTCTTTCATTGTTATTCCTTTTCAAACATTTACATTACTAACACGAATATTTACTTTTCTCTTGACCTTTTACCCTTTCAAGTATTAAAGAGTCTATTTGTTCTAAATAACCGGCATACCCTAAAGGGCAGAAACTGGCCGGAGCATGGTCATTTACCCCGGCCACAACAAAGAATGAAACTTCATGAGTTTAAATAGTTATGCGGACTTTCATATAACCGGCATGGCCGGAGCATGGTCATTCTCATCGGCCACAACAAAATATGAAAGCCATGCGATTGCAGTATGTTGGACGGACTTTCATATAAACCGGCACGGCCGGAGCGTGGTTACCGCATCGGCCACAACAAAGTTAAAAAGTCTATCATTGCAGTCGTTTGGATGGACTTTCATATAACTGCCACGGGCAGCCCTGGTGGTCTAAGTCTGCACACAACAAATGATGAAAGTTACACTCCTGGTTTGCCAGGACTTTCATATAAAAAAAAGAGTTGGAAGATGGATACCATGAAATTGAAAACATTTAAATCAGATTTTATTCTTCTTGTTGTTGCATCCATATGGGGACTGGCTTTTGTTGCCCAGAGAATGGGGATGGACCATGTAGGGCCTTATACATTTAATGGAATTCGTTTTGCATTGGGAGGTATCTCTCTGATTCCTTTTCTCATTGTAGCACAAAAGAGAAGAGAGCAGAAAAAAAGCTTAGAATCCGATCCTTCAATAAAAGAGGTTTTAAAGGGCGGAGTTGTTGCAGGTATTATTCTCTTTGCCGGTGCATCTCTTCAGCAGGTGGGGCTGGTTTACACAACAGCAGGCAAGGCAGGGTTTATTACAGGTCTTTATGTTGTGATTGTTCCTGTGCTGGGGCTATTCTTGCAGCAGACATCAGGAGCAGGTATCTGGTTCGGGGCTGTCCTGGCAGCTGTTGGACTCTATTTTTTAAGTATAACCCAGGAAATGACAATCAGTTCTGGTGATTTTCTTGTTTTTTTGTCTGCATTTTGTTTTGCTTTACATGTTATCATTATAGGAAAACTTTCAGCAAGGATTGATACTCTCAGGCTCTCTTTTGTACAGTGCATGTTATGCTCTGCGGCAAGTATGGCAGCAGCGTTTCTGTTTGAAAAAATAGCTCTCCAGGGTATCTTAATGGCGGCAGTCCCTATTTTCTACGGAGGTGTTTTTTCCGTGGGTATAGCATATTCTCTTCAGATTTATGGTCAAAAGGGCAGCCATCCTGCCCATGCAGCCATTCTTATGAGTCTTGAATCTGTTTTTGCAGCCCTTGGAGGCTGGTTGATTCTTAATGAAGTGCTTTCGGGACGTGCTCTGACAGGTTGTTTACTCATGATGGCAGGTATGCTTGTTTCCCAGTTTTATTCATATATTGTTCCAAAACAGGGGAAAGAATAATGTGTAATTTAAGCAGAAAAGGCGTTTACAATGAAATTTAATACAAAACTATCTGCATTATTTCCCATGGTTATCATTGGAATGATTATTTTTTTTCTGATTTCAGGCTGTAGCTCTCTTGGTATCAAATCAATTCCTTTAGAAAACTTAAAACAAAATGGAAAAGATTCATTTTTTTGTTGTGTATGGTCAGGCATGGTTGTTATAATTATTTGCAGATGGCTTGAGAACCTTGGAACATTCCGGTATCAGGTCATTTTTAAAGCGCTATAGTATAAGGAAAATTATAAAAGGATGAATCATGGATACTAAAGAGATAATTGAAGTAGAAAACAGGTTTGGAGCAAAAAATTACAAACCCCTTGATGTTGTACTTGAAAAAGGGGAGGGCGTTTGGGTGTGGGACGTTGATGGAAACAAATACATGGACTGCCTTGCTGCTTATTCCGCTGTGAACCAGGGGCATTGTCATCCAAGAATTGTGAAAAAACTGCAGGAGCAGGCTGAGAAGTTATGCATAACATCAAGGGCATTTAGAAATAATCAATTGTCCCTTTTTTATAAGGATATTTGTGCACTTACAAATTCTCATATGGTTCTTCCCATGAACAGCGGTGCTGAAGCTGTTGAGACAGTTATCAAGGCAGTGCGCAAGTGGGGCTACAAGGTTAAGGGTGTGCCTGATGAAAAAGCAGAGATAATTGTCTGCAATAATAATTTCCATGGCAGAACCCTTACCATTATAGGCTTTAGTACTGATGAGAAGTGTAAGGAGGGCTTTGGTCCCTTTACTCCAGGGTTTAAGGCAATACCTTTTGGCGATGCAGATGCTTTGGAAGATGCAATAACAGAAAACAGTGTTGCATTTATGGTTGAGCCCATCCAGGGCGAGGCTGGTGTGATTGTCCCTCCTGATGGGTACCTGAAAAAGGTAAGAGAGATCTGTACAAAGAAAAATATTGTTATGGTTTGTGATGAGATTCAGACAGGGCTTGGCAGAACAGGAAAGCTTCTTGCTGAGGAACACGAAGGAGTTGAGGCTGATGTTACTCTGCTTGGCAAGGCTCTGTCAGGGGGCTGTTACCCTGTTTCTGCTGTTCTTGCCAATGAAGAGGTACTAGGGGTTTTTCTGCCTGGAGAGCATGGAAGTACTTTTGGAGGGAATCCTCTTGCCTGTGCAGTTGCAAGGGAGGCACTCAAGGTACTTGTTGATGAAAATTTAATTGAAAATGCAGCTCTTCTTGGTGATTATTTCCAGGAAAAGTTAAGAAAGATAAACAGCCCCCATGTCAAAGAGGTAAGGGGCAAGGGACTGCTCATTGGTGTGGAACTGAAAAAAGATGCCGGTGGTGCCAGGCAGTTCTGTGAAAAACTTATGGTGCTTGGGCTGCTCTGCAAGGAGACCCATGACCATGTGATAAGATTTGCTCCACCTCTTGTTATTACAAAGCAGGAGATTGACTGGGCTGTTGAAAAGGTGGAACAGGTTCTTATTTAATAGTTTTTAAAGCATTTTTAAGTTTTTCAGTTATTGTATCTGACGCTGAAGCAGCCTCCTTAAGCAGGGATGCTGCTTTGGAAAGATTCTCTTTTTCAGCTTTGTCGGCCCATGAGAGGTAGTTTGCCTTGTGGCTGTTGTTGTGGTCAATCCAGTGTTTAAAAAGAGTTGATATTTTTTCATTAAACGATAGTTCACTCTTGTGGTCCTGGTGACGATGCTCATGGTCATGTTTATGTTCATGTTCATGTTTATGTTCGTGTTCATGTGTGTGTTCGTGTTCGTGTTCATGTGTATGTTCGTGTTCATGTTCATGTTTGTGCTCATGGTCATGTTTGTGTTCGTGTTCATGTTTATGTTCGTGGTCATGTGTGTGTTCGTGGTCATGCTCATGGTGGTGGCTCATGAAAGTGCTCCATTAATATAAGTTTTAAGGGTTAAAAGTTTTTGGGGATTATGTATATCTCATGGTGTATCTGTTTTCCCCTCTGGTTTTTCCT
>JAYEHB010000331.1:2118-6899 GCA_034659375.1 Thermodesulfobacteriota bacterium | reverse complement strand
CTGGTTTATTGGAAAACTGATTCATGCTGACAGATTCAAAGATATTGATCCTGAAAAAAAAGCCGATGAAATTTATACATTTCTTGTGGGAAAGCCTGTTTATAAAACAATGAACAACAATTTTCACAATTTAGCTTTTAAAAGAGTTCCTTTGAGCAATGATCTGTAATTTGGCTTTTAAAAGAGTTCCTTTGAGCAATGATCTGTAATTTGGCTTTTAAAAGAGTTGCTTTGAGCAATGATCTGTAATTTTTTTTTAAAAGAGTTCCCTTTAGCGATGATCTGTAAACTGGTTTTTAAAAGTAACTGACAATTAGGATTTAATAATATGCATTTTGATGATGGTGAAGTTTCCCTGGCATACTCCTCATATATTTCCGGGAAAAAAGTTTTTTTAACAGCTGCTCTGTTTCTGCTTGTTCTCATGCTGGTCTGGGGAATCTCTCTTGGAGCAGTAAGCATACCTTTTGTTGATGTGCTAAAAACCCTGGCTGGTTTTTCTGTTTCAAAACAGTTTGATATTATTATCTGGAATATCAGGCTGCCCCAGGCTTTAACAGCACTTGTTGCAGGGGCAGGGCTTGGTGTTGCAGGGGCTGTCATGCAGTCTGTTTTAAGAAATCCTTTAGGTTCTCCTTTTACCCTGGGCATCTCCCATGCCGCAGCCTTTGGTGCAGCTCTCTCTGTCATGATCCTTGGCTCAGGAGTTATGACAAGCTCTGTGAGCGATTCTGTAATTATTTCAAATCCCTATGTTACAACATTTTCAGCATTTATTTTTGCCATGGCAGCAGCAGGCATAATAACAGCAGTCTCCAGAATCAGGGGAGCATCTCCTGAAGTAATGGTTCTCACAGGTGTGGCTTTGGGGTCACTCTTTACAGCCGGAACCATGCTGCTTCAGTTTTTTGCAGATGATATACAGCTTGCTGCAATGGTTTTCTGGACATTTGGTGATGTTGCCCGGGCCAACTGGCGTGAGCTTGGTTTTGTCTGCCTTGTCACTTTTGGGGGAATTCTTTTTTTTATGGCCAATGCATGGAATTACAATGGCACTGATGCAGGGGACGAGACTGCAAAGGGCATTGGGATAAAGGTGGAGACTATAAGGCTTACTGGTATGATGGCAGCTTCTCTGGTTACATCTGTAATTATTGCACTTGTTGGCATCATCGGCTTTGTGGGTCTTGTGGCTCCCCATATGGTGCGCAGACTCATTGGTGATGATCACAGGTTTCTTCTGCCGGGTACAATGATAGTCGGCGGGGTGCTTTTACTTGCTTCAGATACAGTGGCAAGGCTTATGCTGGCTCCACATACGCTGCCTGTTTCAGTTCTCACTTCATTTATTGGAGCACCTGTTTTTATCTATTTGATAATAAAAGGGTATAAAAGATGATACTTAAGGTTGATGATCTTACATTTAAATATAACAGCCACACTACTTTGAGAGATGTAAGTTTTACAGTGCAAAGAGGTGAAATAACAGTTATACTCGGCCCCAACGGTGTTGGAAAAACCACTCTTTTAAAATGCATTAATTCCATTTTAAGCCCTTTAAAAGGTGATGTTTTCATTAACGGGGACAATACCAGAAAATTGAATACAATGGCCATTGCAAGGCAGATGAGTTATGTTTCCCAGCAGAGCCAGGCCGCAAGGATGACTGCCTTTGATGCAATCCTCATGGGAAGACGTCCCCACATCAGATGGAGAGTTTCAGATGATGATATTAAAAAGGTTGATGCAGCAGTAAAACGGTTGGGGCTTGGGCATCTGGCAATGAAATATACAGATCAGATGAGCGGTGGGGAACTACAAAAGGTTTCCATTGCAAGGGCTCTGGTTCAGCAGACAGATCTGCTTTTACTGGATGAGCCAACATCGAGCCTTGATATGAGAAATCAGGCAGAAATTTTAAGCCTGATAAAAAGAGTTGTCAAGGAGCACAATGTGGCTGCGGTTATGACCATGCATGATCTTAACACAGCATTGAGGTATGCTGATAAATACATTTTTTTGAGAAACGGCTCAATTTTTGGTGCAGGGGATGTAAAAGAGATCTGTTCAAAAATGGTGGAAGCGGTTTACGGAATTTCCGTTGAAATTCTGCATCATAATGGAAATCCAGTTATCATACCTGATGACGGGCTGAAAGCTGCATAAGTACTTAAACGAAGTGCAATTCGGTTTGCATTTTTTATTTTTCATGGACCATGTGATCACCTAATATATTGCCAAATGTACATTTTTCATAAAGAAAATCATCCATTTCACCATAATCGTCTGTGTTATAATATTTTGTAAGTCTTTCGTTAAATTCAAGTAAATTTTCTTCTTTTATAAGAAACAACCCTGCTCCTGTGTTTATCAGTATTTTATTGGCTATCAGCATACTCGTTCTCTTGTTTCCATCCCAGAAAAGCTGTCTTTTAGCTGCCCATAGGTAATAATATATAGCTCTTGATACTGGAGTTTTTATTTTTAGTATATCTTTTAGTTCCTTTTTTACCTCCTCTTCAACAGGCGGGTCCAAAATAAGGTTGGTTCCTGAAATCCCAATTTGACCTTTTCTAAGTACTCCCCACTCTAAAGATTCATTTCTTGCAATAAATGAATTAGTCTTTAAAATGAAATTTAAATCAAGCTTTTTTTTTATATTATCAAAAAAGAATCTCCAGGCATCTCTTAGATTTATTATACACTCAACTTCACTCATGCTTATCCCGCCAACACTAACTCCATCTATAATCGTCTTTGTTTGAGGAAAAGTAACATTACATCCCTCGATTTTTGCCCCACTATAAATAAAATCAACTATGTATCTCTTAGCATAGAAAATATTCTCTTTGAATTCCATTTTATATTTTACATCATATTTCTTGAATTTATATTTCATAAATTTTGTGGCAAGGAAACCCATATCCCTTTAGGGTAGGGAGGAATTACCACCTCCTGTATAATTTTATACTGGTATTGCTTGATATCTCCAGGCTTGCATCGGAAAATGCAATATTTTTTTCTTTTAATTTTTTGGCATCCTTCATATCAGCATAAAAGTAGTTTACACTTTTGGGGGGAATTCCCCTTTAAATAGGGAATGGTTTCAGAAAGTGTAAGGTACTTATGAAGGATGCCAATTTTTTCTGTAAAAATGAGAATGCATTAAATGTAATTCTGATCATAATATATCTCCTTAAATAATACCACATATGATGGAAAATAACTTTTTGTCAAGAAAAGTATGGAAGAGAGTTTGGAATTTTTATTTTTGTTGTTGACAGTGCCTGGATATATCGTTATATTCATATTTAACGATATATTGATCAGGGCATAAAATAGATGTATAGTGGGCATCCTTTTATATTGTCTCACAGGGACTTTAGGGCCATGGAAATTTTAAAATCCACCAATAGGGCGCAGTATTTTTGCCCGTCTTCAAGGCACATCAATGGGAGCATATTGAAATATGTACCCATTGATGCAACGAAGAAGACGGGTAAAAAGACAAGACATATGGTGTATTTTATTTTTTCCATGGCCCTTACACTTTTACAAAAAGAGAACCCCTTTGTGGTTAATATAATACATTATAAGCCGAATACTTACTATTTTTTTAGGTGTGACATTTAAGTTAAAAGTTTTAACTGATAAATGAAAGATGCCGCATAGTGCAATTAACTGTGAGATGCAGGAGGTGTTATGGAACCAAAATCAACAACAGGCATTTTCAACAGGGAAGGCAGCTTTAAAATTGGCTTTTTAACAGCCATCGTTATCGGTGCCATGTTAATAATATATCTCTGGTGGACAATATACGGTTTTTTACCTGCTCTGTCCTCATGGGCAGCCTATTCGCTTTTACCTTTAAAAAACGGCTCCCACCTGGGGGCTTCAGTAGAATTTTTTCTCTATGACACCCCAAAGGTCATGATGCTCCTGGTATTAGTGGTTTTCGGGGTAGGGATTATCAGAAGTTTTTTTACACCGGAAAAGACAAGGGCATTTTTGTCAGGCAAAAGTGAGTTTACCGGTAATGTGCTGGCTGCACTTCTGGGCATTGTGACCCCTTTTTGTTCCTGCTCGGCCGTACCCTTGTTCATTGGATTTGTAACAGCCGGGGTGCCCCTGGGTGTCACTTTTTCCTTTTTAATTGCCGCCCCCATGGTAAATGAAATTGCCTTAGGACTTCTTTACGGTCTTCTGGGCTGGAAAGTTGCGGCTATTTATATGGGTACAGGGCTTTTTATCGCAATTTTTGCAGGATGGGTCATCGGACGGCTCAAACTTGAGGCCCATGTTGAAGATTGGGTAATCCAGGTAAATGTTGCTGCCATATCCATGGAGGAAGAAAAACTCTCCTTATATGACCGGATTATTTACGGGTGGGATGCGGTAAAAGAGATTATTGGCAGGGTCTGGATTTACGTTATTCTAGGCATTGCCGTGGGCGCTGGTATCCATGGGTTTGTACCCCAGGACGTTATGGCATCCATCATGGGGAAAGGTTCCTGGTGGTCAGTTCCCCTTTCTGTTGTGATCGGGGTTCCCATGTATTCCAATGCAGCAGGAATCATTCCTGTTGTGGAAGCCCTGCTTGGAAAAGGGGCAGCCCTTGGTACTGTGTTAGCATTCATGATGAGCGTGATTGCACTCTCATTACCTGAAATAGTAATTTTAAGAAAGGTGCTCAAACCCAGACTGATTGCCGCCTTTGTCATAGTTGTGACCTTGGGTATTCTTTTTGTGGGTTATCTGTTTAACATGATTATTTAGTAAGG
>JAYEHB010000331.1:0-2018 GCA_034659375.1 Thermodesulfobacteriota bacterium | reverse complement strand
TAAGGCTTTGCAGCTATTGCCACCCACTCTCCCATGGATTGGGTGTTAATGATTGAAAAGTTGTTTTTAATCAGTTCTGACACCACAAGATCTTTTTTATCATTGATAATACCTGACAAAATGGCTGTTCCATCAGGTTTAATCCTTTTTTTAAGATCAGGTATAATTTCAATGATAACTTCTGCAAGAATATTTGCAGCAACAATATCAAATTGTTTGATTTCATATTTATCAATGGTTTGGTGCCGGATATGATATGTATCAGAATCAATCATATTTTTTTCAAGATTTTCCTTTGCAACTATCACAGCTACTTCATCATTATCTATTCCAGCCATTCTTGCTGCGCCGAGTTTGGCTGCTGTAATCATAAGTATACCCGATCCTGTGCCAACATCCAGAAAGGATGAATCAGGTCTAAGATATTTTTCAATCAGGGAGATGCACATGGATGTTGTTTCATGGGTTCCTGTTCCAAATGCCATTCCAGGATCAATTTCAACTATGATATCATTGGGACCTGCATCAAATTCCCTCCATGCAGGTTTGACAACTATCCGTTCTGTAATTCTTGTGGCAAAGAAAAATTCTTTCCAGGATTCGGCCCAATCCTCCTGGTCAACAATTTCGGTTTTTATAGCAATTTCAATACCGCTCTCTTTTAAGGCTTTTGATTTCTCTTTTATTATTTCAAGTGTTTTTTCTGAACTCTCAGTTGCTGGAATATATCCGGATATGGAATTTTCCTTTGAAATTGGCAGGGCATCACTTCCAAATCCCTCTTCAGGTTCAGGTAAAGGGATCTGACATACAACCCCTTTTAGTCCAAGTGTAAAAAATATGTCTGAAACAAGCTCCTCGGCAAGCCAGACATCGTCTGATTCAAAACATGCCTTTATATGTATCCACTTCATAAGCAATCTCTCTTGATTTTTAATTGATATTGTGGTTTAAAAGTATTGATGTAAATGGTGTTTTTACTAAATTTAGCAGTATGCATTGTCCTCTCGTTCCAAGGCTCCAGCCTGGGAACGAGGCAAATTTAGCGGTAATTTCTGTATTGCATAAAAGTATCAGGATATTGCAAAGGAATAAAGGTTTTATGGAAAAAAAGATTATAATTTTGATCATGACTGTACTTTTTGCTGTTATCCCCTGTTCTGCTTTTGCAAAGAGCGGGATTATAATAATCTCTTCTGCTGAAAAGGGAGAAAAGGTCTCCTGCGTGGATTTAAAGGAGATGAAAGCCTTTGGCCATACAATAAAAACCATTGACCCTAATTTTATACCAACTGGTCTTACAGAGTTTAAGGGGATTACAATAAAAAAACTTTTTGAACTGGCTGAGGTTTCGTGTGATAAAGGGGTAACTATTGTGGGTATGGATCAGTATATGGGGTTTATCTCCTCTGACAGAATCAAAAGGGAGCGTGTGATTCTTGCCTGGGAAATGAACAGCAAAAAGATATCTCCTTTAAAGGGCGGTCCATTAAAGATTATTTTTGATTCAAGGGAAAATGTCCATGGCAGTAATTATACCTGGTATGTTAAATCATTTTTTCCAGGCAGAATTGAAAATCCGGCACTTAACGTCATGGTTGGGAAAAAAGAGACCAGGCTTTATCATGATCAGATTAAAAAGTATGCAAAGGGTATTGATAAAAGATCATTTTCAATACCATCCGGCTGTCGCAATGACTATCCTGGTAAAAAAATGCAGGTTACAGCTTTACCTTTGGAGAATATGGTGGAAAGTTCTGTGGGAAAAGGTTCTCTTTTTTCAGTCTTTCTTCCTGCTGTAAAAAACTATGCTGCAAAAGTTGAGGAGTCATGATGTCCCAGGATATGTTTATAACAAATCCCTATGAAAATCTTTATATATACTATCTTAAAGGCAGGGTATCCTTAAGCTCTGTGGAGTCTGAAAAGAATTTTATAGGAAACTGGGAAGAGGATGGTTTCTCTTTTCTCTTTTTTTCATCTAAGGTTGATGATGCTGTGGAAAAGATTGTTTTTAA
>JAYEHB010000330.1:0-6906 GCA_034659375.1 Thermodesulfobacteriota bacterium | reverse complement strand
AAATATTGTGTAAAACATTATAAAAATTGGACAGAAGCAAAATTCGTGCCATATAATGATTTCAGTAAGTTACAACAAAGTATAGGTAAAAATATAAGGAAATGTCAAAATCCAATCCAGAGATCTGAAATTGTTAAAATTTTTATTTTTTCGTTTATTCTGGAGCTTGGAGCTTGGAGTTTTTTTGTAGTACGTTACCTATTTAAAGGTGTTTTCCACAAAAGAAGTGTAAAGTACTTGTATGCTGATATGAAGGATGCCGAGTACGAAAAGTCAAACAGATAAGGAAAAAAGAGATGAAATTAGAACCTGGTAACAAAGTTAAAATAGAAGTTGTTGAGTCACAATGTGATATAATGAAAAAAGGTGACACTGTGTATCTCAATGGTCCTGTTCTTGATCAGGAACATTCCGATGCCGTATGCGTCACAGCACTTGCGGCCATTTATCCATGGATAATGGGTGCACGATTTGGTGTTAAATCTGAAAATATGGGATGGAATAAAGGGTATAGAGTTTCTTGTCCTGATAAGCTGGTGGATTTTAATATTACATTTATTGCCGATTGAGTGAATTCAACATATAACACCTTCTAAATAACTATATTCACGGCATCATCGAAATAACCGTAGGGGCAGGCCCCTGTGCCTGCCCTCGTGCCTGCCCAAATGATCGGCAACCACAAAAAACAGGGCAACCACAGGGGGTTGCCCCTACGGGGTTGGGGGATATTGTTCATCGTGGCCAACGGGGTCAGGTCTGACCCCTCCAGGTATTAAAGAATAAGCCGCCGGCTGTCACATTTTTCCCTTAACAGATAAAGTTCTTCAGCAGAAGGTGGGATCTCTTCTTTTGCCATGGATGTATCAACTGTGAATTCCATTTTATCAAGTATCTCGTCTGGGGTTATTCCAGGGTAGTATCCTGCAAGGTACATCTCTTTTGTTTTTTCGTCAAATTTCATTACCCCCATGTTTGTAATGACCATTGCAGGGCCGCCTGATGGAAGTCCGGCTTTTTCCCGGGCACCAGGTCCATCAAGGAAGCCGGGGCTTGTGAGGTAGTCAAGTTTTTTAACAAATTTTTTCTTTTCATGCTGCATGAATATCAGACTTTTTGGAACAAATGATGCAACATCGCAGCCGCCGCCGCTTCCTGAGAATCGTATCTTTGGACTTGAATAATCTCCAATTACAGTTGAGTTGAGATTTCCAAATCTGTCAATCTGGGCAGCCCCAAGAATTCCCACGACATGATCGCCTGTGATTTTATTCTGCATTGTTGCAAAGGAGTCTAAAAGTCCCCCGTTTGCTGACGTATGGTACATGACACGGGGATCTCCCACAGCAAGGGGAATCTCTTCAAGTTTTGAATCAATGGCACCGGTTTCAAAAAAAATAACACTTTCAGGTGCATTGATCTTTTTTGCTGCCATGGCAGCCAGCATGGAAATGCCTGTGCCACAGAAGACAATGTCGTTATTGCTTATTTCCCGGGCAGCAATAATTGTCATCATCTCTTTTAATGTATATTCCATTGTCCTCTCCTGATTCAGGTTCTGTCCATATTGGAAGCATAGCCGGTTTCTGGATCTGCTTTGATCATCTCCATTCTCTTTAGCCCCACAAGATCAATTAACGCCTGATGATCCTTTATTCCAAAAATATATTTGCTGAGATATTTTTTGTAATCATCGTCATTTTTTGCATACTCTCCATATTTTTTTAATTGTTGAGGGTCATAATCGTAGCAATTATAACAGGCTGTTGGATAGGCTCCATGGGGTATGTGCACAACTGCATCCACATGAATAAAAGGGATCTGGTTCTGGTCAGAGTTGCTCTTTAGTTCGTCTTTTTCATAGAGGTGTTCACATGTTATAATCAGATGTTTTGCAGATTTTGCCTGTTCCACATCTGCAAATGTAAGTCCTTCAATTCTGCAATTCCCACGTTTGTCGGCTTTTTGAACATGAATGATTGTTACATCAGGGTTAATGGCAGGCACTAAAACAACTTTGCTGGTGCTGCACCAATTAGAAAAAGGATTATCCATTTCAATGAGTTTATCATCGGGAATATTTGATGACTTTTTTCTCATCTCTTTTGAAAAACCCCATTTATTGATGATATCAGTTCCAAGGGACGATTTTGTGGGAAGAAAGGCAATTCCCATGGAGCCTGCCAGGAATCTTAATGTCATCTGATAATTAGTGTAATCTTCAACCTCTATTACTCCCTGTTCAACAGCTTTTCTAAATCTTATGCAGGTTGATGCAAATTTGCCATTGCCTCCATAGGCAATTTCAAGCCGTGATATGGCTCCTGCTCCAATGAGTTCATCAACACCCTGGCCGTTGGAATGGGCGTAGAGGTGAATACCTTTGATTTTCTGGCGGATGATTTCATAAACTGCAGCCATTGGGTTTCTGTTTATGGTAAAGCCGCCTATTGATAAGTGGCAGCCGGGTGTAACAAAAGTTTCTATTGCATTTTTAAGAGTTGTTACTTTATTTTGACCGACGTTCATGATTCACCTGTTAATTTGAGTTGTTTTATATAGTGAAACAATGTTTTATTATATAAGATTGTAGAACACATTTTATTTTGTATGTCAAGATTTTTGTTGAAAAATTTTTAAAGGAAAAAATCTGTATACGCGGGCTTTCAATGTGACAGAGGAGCATCTGTACTGGCGGTTCAATTAATTATTTGCAAAATTGCAGAGTTCTGCTATTTTAACCTGGAGAATGCTTTATCTCAAATTTTAGAATACATATTTTGTTTTCAATGGCTTCAGGCATACATTGAAAACAAAATGTCAGGTTTTATTTAGTGGTATATGATCAATGATAACAAATGTGATTTTTTAAGGACTTATTTTGGCTCAATCAAAAACCCATAGAAAAAAACAGAAGCGCAAGACAAAGAAAAAACAGGTTAAATCATCCCATTCCCAGGAAGCAGCCCGGGAAGCAGCCCTGGAAAAGGGGCTGTTTTATCTTAACGATGCCAAGTATTTTGGATCTGTCGGTAATATGGACAAGGCTGTAAAATTTATTAAAAAAGCAGCCAGGTTTTTGCCCAATGACGAAAACGTTTTCCAGGCAATGGGGTCTATTGCTTCTGATATAGGGGATGACGAACTGGAATTTGATGCCATGGCCGGCATGGAACGAATCGGAAAAGTCACCGATGGTATGACAGTTGACATGATCGCGAAACTTTTCTCTTTGAAAAGATATAAAGAGTGCATTGAAAGAGCAGATAAAGTGCTTAAAAATTTCAACCTGCTTAAAATCAAAAATAAAAGCAAAATCAAGTTCGGCATAGAAAAATTCAGAGCTTACAGCCTATCTATGATTAACATTGAGGAAGAGAATAAAAAATTTTTAAAACATCGCAAGATTTCCAGATCTGTTCCTGCGAACAAAACCGCAGCCCTGAAAAATCAAGCCGGCACAAACCATAAAAAGAGAGAAAAAAATAAATCTTTTGATAAAACAGCATCAGTTCCTGTAAAGTCATTGGCTGAACCAGAATCAGTACCTGTTATCCCGGAGGTTCCCATAACCTGCAAAATAGAGGCCGAGCCGTTTTTCAATGCTTTATCAGATCCTGAACCTGCAGGCCCTGAAATGTATGAACTTGCCCTGGCAAGCCATGGAATCCGTTTTACTGAATCCTTTGAAAGCCTTATCTGTCTTTCTTCCCTTACCCAGGTACAATCCTTCTGGTACCAGGAGGAGACAGCCAAAAAGGTATTAAAGCAATTCAGGGGCAGGGCTCTGTTGTCTGATGAGGTGGGGCTTGGCAAGACCATTGAGGCATTAATCGTGCTTACTGAATATATCCGGCGCAAAATGGTAAAAACATGCCTGATCCTTACCCCGACTCCCCTTGTGAGCCAGTGGAAAGAGGAGATGAAATCAAAATTTGGCATGGATATTCCCACAACAGATGATCCAGAGTTTAAATCATCTTCCAAAGCATTCTGGGAAAAACCCTTTGTTATTGCATCCATTAACCAGGCCAAATCAAAAAAGAATTTTGATTTAATCACGGCCAGGGAATATGACATGATCATTGTTGATGAGGCTCATCATTTAAAGAACCGCACCACTCTGAACTGGAAGCTTGTCAATGCTTTGAAAAAAAGATTTATACTGCTTTTAACGGCAACCCCTGTGGAAAATAATCTCATGGAGCTTTACAACCTCATTACCCTGCTTAAGCCGGGGCAGCTTGAAACTGCCACTTCTTTCAGGGAAAAATTCATGAAACGGGGAGATCCCACTGATCCCAGAAACAGGACGGTTCTCAAGGAACTGCTTGGCCAGGTCATGATCCGTAACACAAGATCCCTGGCAGGTATCAATATTCCTCCAAGATTTGCCGAAACCATACGTATTGAGCCAACAAAGGCTGAAAAACAATTTTATGAAAGACTGGAAATACTGATTATATCCCTGTATCAGAAAAAAAAGGCAGGGGCTAAAATGATTGTTAAAAATCTGCTGACCCAGGCAGGATCGTCACCAAAGGCTGTGGAATTGAGCCTGACAAAGATGCTTGCAAAAAAAGATTACCTTGTTGAACATGAAGAAGAACTCAGGGCTGTCAAAAATCTCTGCCGGACAACCCTGGATACACCTAAAAACAAAGCCCTTTTAAAGCTTGTTAAGCCTGCTAAAGAAAAAATCATTGTCTTTGTTAAATATAAAGGAACCATTGAACATCTTGCTGATTTTTTTGAGTGGAACAATATCTCATTTTCTCTTTTCCACGGAGCATTGAGCAATAAGCAAAAGGATGCTGCCATTGAGGCTTTTAAAAATACAACCCAGGTTCTTGTTACCACGGAAATTGGAGGTGAGGGAAGAAACCTTCAGTTTTGTTCAAGAATGGTCAATTATGATCTGCCCTGGAATCCCATGAAAATAGAGCAAAGAATCGGCCGTATTCACAGAATCGGCCAGGAAAAGGAAGTGCAGATTTTTAATTTTTGTGCCACAGGTTCCATAGAAGATTATATCCTTGATATCCTTGACCGCAAGATTAATATGTTTGAAATGGTAATTGGTGAAATAGATATGATTCTGGGCCGGATCAGGGGGGAACAGGATTTCAGTGAAATGGTCTATGACATCTGGGTAAATTCTGCAACAGAACAGGACCGGAAAAAATCATTTACTGATCTTGGAACAAAATTGAAAAGAGCCAAAACAGGGTATAACAAAACACGGGAACTGGATGACAAACTTTTTGGAGATACCTATGAGCTCTGATACTTACACCATGGAAAAAGATCTGGATCTTACTCAGTTTGTATGTCGTTTTTTAAAGGATAAAGGTGCAGTCTTAGAGACTGTAAACATGGGTTTTGACAATGCTGAATCAAATGGCATGGAATCAGGCCTCATTAAATCAGGTGATAAGGTAGTAGATATTCTTTTACCAAAAGAGCTTGCTGATGCCCTGGACGTGGAAGAATATATTTCCGTGGCACCGGATACAGACAGTATAAAGAGCCCCAAAGACCACAAGCTTTATGCTATACAATTTCAAAGTCCCCTGGTTGACAGGATTGTTTCCATGGCAGGTGCAAAACCGCCTTTTCTTCAAGCTTCTTTAAAATTTGATTATATCAAGACCCAGGGCTTTGCCAATCTGATTAAAGAGCAGTTTGAATTTCAAAAGATCAAGACCAGGATCACAGGTAGCGGCGAGACTAAAGCCAGATATCTTCTTCTTACCTGCAGATTTCTTGCCCAGAGCGATGAACAGAAACAGGGACTTCTTGATTTCTCCTTTAATCTTGACACCGGTGCCATGGTGTCTGGTATGGACAGGATGATGGTCAATGCCCAAAAGGAATACCAGTTAAAAAATATTCAGGGATATTCAAAAAAAGAGATTAAAAACATTCATAAACTGGTCAGCATCTATGGCCCTGATGCCGTTGAACAGGAGCTTGTGGGATTTGTCCAGAGCATGAACCGCAGGTTTAAAAGAGACAGCTTAAGTCTTGATGAATACTATAATGCCCTGGTAAATGAGATGAAGGAGAGCCTTGCAAGGACTGGAATTTCAGCCAGACTGGTTGAGGAAAGAGAAGAAAAGATCGCCCTGATCCCGGATGAGCTTGCAGCCAAAAAAAATGATCTGTTAAATAAATACAGCATTAAAATCAATTTTACTCCTGTGGCAGCCCTGGCCGTAACAACCCCCTGTGTCAGCCTGCTTGTCACATTGATTGCCGGTAATAGAAAAAGAGATATCTCCATGATTTACAACCCTGTTACAAAACAGATAGATCCCCTGGTCTGCCAGTCATGCGGCATGAGTACCTATTTTGCAGGGTTATGTAAAAACATGCATTTGAACTGCCTTGACTGCCTTAATCAGGGCTGTACTCTTTGTTTATGACGATATCCCCATAAAATGACAATATGCCTCTTTACAACTCCCTAAGCAAAATTAATCCGGTGTTTTTTTAGACAATTTTATAAGATTATTTTTGCTCGGGTACTTAGCCTGAAGGTCACACGTAAGCCGAATATTTACATAGAAAGGAATACAAATATTGAACATAGCAGTACATAATAAATTAGTATCTTTTATCTGGTCAATTGCAGATGATTGTTTAAGAGATGTTTATGTTAGAGGGAAATATCGTGATGTTATTCTGCCAATGGTGGTTTTACGCAGACTGGATGCTCTTTTAATACCAACAAAAGAAGCTGTATTAGAAGAACTTGTTTTCCAAAGAGATGAAGCAGGTTTTACAGAGTGGGATGAAAAGGGCTTGTGCAGTGCAAGTAAATATTATTTTTATAATATCAGTGAATGGACTTTGCAGCGCCTCCATGATACAGCGACCAACAGCCAGCAGATCTTGCAGGCC